>DAIOGY010000029.1:0-10864 GCA_036745005.1 Acidimicrobiales bacterium
CACGCCCGACGGCCACCCCGCGCTCGGCGAGACCCCCGAGGTCAAGGGGCTGTGGTCGGTCGCCGCCTCGTGGATCAAGGAGGGCCCGGGCATCGCGCGCGCGGTGGCCGAGTGGATGGACGGCCAGTCACCCGAGATCGACCTGCGCGAGGCCGACGTCGCGCGCTTCTACGACCACCAGCGCACCCGCGAGCACGTCACCGCTCGGGCTCGCGAGAGCTTCAACAAGATGTACGGCATCGTGCACCCGGCCGAGCAGTGGGAGTCCCAGCGCCCGACGCGCCTCTCGCCGGTCTACGACCGCGAGCGAGATCTGGGCGCCTTCTTCTACGAGACGACGGGCTGGGAGCGACCCTTCTGGTACGAGAGCAACGCCCCCCTCCTGGAGCGCTACGGCGTCCGGGTCATGGACCGGCCGGCCGAGTGGGAGTCGCGATGGTGGTCGCCGATCATCAACGCCGAGCACCTGGCGCTGCGCGAGAGCTGCGGGCTGGTCGACCTGTCGGCCTTCGTCGTGCTCGACGTCAAGGGCCCCGGCGCCCTGGCGGCGCTGCAGCGCCTGGCCGTCGCCCAGATGGACGTGGCGGTGGGCCGCGTCGTCTACACGCCCTTCCTCGATCCCGAAGGCGGGTTCAAGTCGGACCTCACCGTCATGCGCCTCGGCCCCGAGCACTTCACCGTCGTCACCGGGGCCCACACCGGCATGACCGAGAAGAAGTGGATCCGCGACCACCTGCCCGCCGACGGCTCGGCCCAGTTGACCGACCTCACGTCGGGGTGGACGACCTACGGGCTGTGGGGTCCGCGCGCGCGCGACGTGCTGTCCTCGGTCACGACCGACGACGTCAGCCACCAAGGATTCCCCTTCGGCCGGTGCCGGCCCATGACGATCGACGGAGTGCGCGTCGTGGCGTCGCGGATCTCCTACATCGGCGAGCTGGGCTGGGAGATCTACGTGCCCTTCGAGGAGGGCGCCCGGGTCTGGGACACCCTGTTCGCGGCGGGACAGGCGCACGACCTGCTCCCGGTGGGCATCGGTGTCTACGGCACGACCGGGCGCCTGGAGAAGGGCTACCGCGCCCTGGGCAGCGAGCTCACCACCGATTACACCATTGTCGAGGCGGGCATGGCCCGGCCCACGGTCAAGACCGACGACTTCATCGGGCGTGACGCCTACCTGGCCCAGCGCGACGAGACGCCGGTGGCGCTGCTATGCACGCTCACCGTCGACGACCACCGCTCCGCCGACGGCACCTTGCGCTACAACCTCGGCGGCGAGCCGATCGTCACCGCCGACGGCGAGCGCCTCGTCGACGCCAAGGGACGACCCTCCTACGTGACCAGCGCGGGCTCCGGCCCCTCGCTGGGCAAGCACGTCCTCCTGGCGTACCTGCCCGCGGAACACGCCGTCGCGGGCGCACACCTCTTCGTCGAGTACATGGGCGAGCGCTATCCGGTCACCGTCGCGGTCGTCGGGTCGACGCCCCTCTTCGACCCCGACAACGAGCGCGTTCGCGCCTAAGACGTGAACGTCCTCGCCTGCGTGAAGCGGGTCCCGATGGTGGGCTCGAAGATCAACCTGACCGCCGACGCCCTCGAGGTCGACACCCGTCAGCTGGGCTTCACCATCAGCCCGCACGAGGAGTGCGCCGTCGAAGAGGCCGTGAGGATCGTCGAGGCCCGCGGCGGCGAGGTCTTCGTCCTCACCCTCGGGCCGCCCGACGCGGTCGAACAGCTGCGCGACGCGGCGGCGATCGGGGCCACGCGGCTCATCCACCTCGTGACCGACGGTCGCGAGTGGGACCCCATCGCCACGGCGAGCGCCCTGGTCGACGAGATCCGGATGGTCGAGGCCGCCCACGGGGTCTTCGACGTGATCCTCTTCGGCAACGAGGCGCCCGACACCGGCGACTACCAGGTGGGCGTGCGAGCCGCCCACGCGCTGGGCCGGCCCTGCGTCACGGGCGTCAAGTCCCTGGAGGTGGGCGACGGCACGCTCATCGCCCGGCGAGAGTTCAAGGGTGGTGACGAGACCTTCGCGGTGGCCACGCCGGGCGTCGTGTCGGTCAAGGAGGGCATCAACCTTCCCCGCTACCCGTCGTTGCCGGGACGGATCCGCGCCAAGAAAGTGGCGGTCGAGGAGGCCGCGCTCGAATGGCGCGAGGGTCCACTGCGCGTGGAGAGGCTCCGCACACCCGTCGTGGAGCGCGCGCGCGCCGAGATCCTCGGCACGGGCGTCGACGCCGTGCCCGCCCTCGTCGACCTTCTGGTGAGGATCGGGGTGCTGGCGTGAGCGGGCCGATCCTCTGCCTGGTCGAGCACGACGACGACGGAGCGATCGAGGCCTCACGCCGCGCCCTCAGCGTGGCGCGCTCCCTGGCCGAGTCGGCCGGTTCGTCAGTCCACGCGGCGCTGGTCGGACCAGTGACGAGCGCAACCCTCGAGTCGCTCGCCACGTTGGGCGTGGGCGTCGCGCATCGCGTCACGTGGGACGACCTCGACGCGTACGCGCCGGTGGCGTGGGCCCGGGCGCTGGTGGAACTCGCCGACGCGTCGGCGGCCGTCGCCGTCGTGGCCGCCGGGACGGACCGGGGCAACGAGGTGCTGGCCCACGCCGGCGCGCTGACCGGCCTGCCCATGGTGGCCAACTGCTTCAGCGCGACGGCCACGGCCCCGGGCTCGGTGCGTCTCAGCCGCCAGCGCTGGGCGGGCAGCCTGATCGAGGAGTCCGTGCTCGAGGCGCCGCGAGCCCTGCTCACGGTCGCCTTCGACGGCGTGAGCGCCGAGGCCGCGGGCAGCCCGGCACCACTAGAGGTGCGAGAGTTCCGCGCGCCGCTGCGCGAGTCCGACGCCGCCGTGCGGGTCACGGAGTGGACCAAGCGCCCGGGCGGGATCTCCCTGGCCGACGCGCGCGTGGTCGTGGGCGGTGGCCGCGGCGTGGGCAGCGCGGAGGGCTTCGCGGCCCTCGACGAGCTCGCCGAGCTCCTGGGGGCGGCCGTCGGCGTGTCGCGCGCCGTCACCAGCCTCGGGTGGCGCTCGCACAACCAGCAGGTGGGCCAGACCGGCACGCGCATCTCGCCCGACCTCTACCTCGTGACGGGCATCAGCGGGGCCACCCAGCACCTCGCCGGCTGTCAGAGCGCCAAGGTGGTGGTGGCCATCAACACCGACGCCGACGCGCCGATCATCTCGCGCGCGGACTACGCCGTGATCGGTGATCTCAACGCGATCGTGCCCGCGCTCGTCTCGGCGATCCGCTCGCGCTAACCCTTCGTCTCGCTGGTCGGGTCGGGCGGCTCTCGCGCGTCCGTGACCGCGGTGGTCTCGGCGCTCGGGCCCCGGTAGAAGCCCGCGGTCGACGGCGCCAGGGGCGTGTTGCCCAGGATCAGGTCGGCGGCCTTTTCGGCGACCATCATGACCGGCGCGTAGATGTTGGCGTTGGTGACGAAGGGGAAGACCGAGGCGTCCACCACTCGCAGCCCGTCGAGGCCGTGGACGCGCATCGTCGCCGGGTCGACCACCGACATCTCGTCGGTCCCCATCTTGGCGGTGCAGGAGGGGTGCAGCGCCGTCTCGCCGTCGCGCGCCACCCAGTCCAGGATCTGCTGGTCGGTCGCCACCTCCGGGCCCGGTGAGATCTCGCCGCCGTTGAACGGGTCGAAGGCGCGCTGACCCAGGATGTGGCGCGCGACGCGGATGGCCTCGACCCATTCGCGCCGGTCCTCGTCGGTCGAGATGTAGTTGAAGCGCAGCGCCGGATGGACCGCGGGGTCGAGCGAGGTGATCTTGACCGAGCCGCGCGAGTTCGAGTACATCGGGCCGATGTGGACCTGGTACCCGTGGCCCCCCGCCGGCGCCGACCCGTCGTAGCGGATGGCGATGGGCAGGAAGTGGAACATGAGGTTGGGGTAGGCGACGTCGTCGTTGGAGCGCGCGAAGCCGCCGCCCTCGAAGTGGTTCGTCGCCCCGGGGCCCCGGCGAAAGAAGAGCCAGTTCGCCCCGACCCAGGGACGGTTTCGCCACTTGAGCGCCGGCGCCACCGACACCGGCTGGGTGGAGAGGTGCTGGACGTAGACCTCGAGGTGGTCCTGGAGGTTCTCGCCCACGCCGGGCAAGTCGGCCACGACCGGCGCGCCCAGGGCGCGCAGCTCGTCGGCGTGGCCCACGCCCGAGAGCTGGAGGAGCTGGGGCGAGTTGAACGCTCCCCCGCACAAGATGACCTCGCCGGCCCTCACCTCGCGGCGCCGCCCGCGCTCACTGACCTCGACGCCGACCGCGCGCGTGCCCTCGAAGAGGACCCGAGTGACGAAGGCGCGGCAGCGCACCTCGAGGTTGGGCCGGCCCATGACCGGGTGCAGGTACGCCCGCGCGGCGCTCATGCGCCGGCCCCGGTACACGTTGCGGTCGAAGGCGGCGAAGCCCTCCTGGCGGTATCCGTTGACATCGCTGGTGAGCTGGTAGCCGGCCTCCTGGACCGCGGCGAAGAAGGCCCCGAAGAGCGGGTTGGTCACCGGCCCGCGCTCGAGGACCAGCGGTCCCGTCGTGCCGCGGTACTCGTCGCCGCCGGCCAGGCAGTTCTCCATCCTCTTGAAATACGGCAGGCAGTGGGCGTAGTCCCACTGGTCCATCCCCTGCTCGGCGGCCCAGCGCTCGTAGTCCATCGGGTTGCCGCGCTGGAAGATCATCCCGTTGATGCTGCTCGAGCCCCCGAGCACCTTTCCGCGCGCGTGGTAGATGCGCCGCCCGCCCATGTGGGGCTCGGGCTCGGACTCGTACTTCCAGTCGTAGAAGCGGTTCCCGATGGGGATCGTGAGGGCGGCCGGCATGTGGATGAAGACGTCCCAGCGGTAGTCGAGGCGGCCGGCTTCGAGCACCAGCACCTGGGTGGAACGGTCCGCCGACAGGCGGTTGGCGAGCGCGCTGCCCGCGGACCCGCCCCCCACGATCACGACGTCGTAGCGCTCGCGCGTCACGCGCGCGCTCGCTGGCCCGGATCGATCACCATCGGCCCAAACTACCGAGTCCCACGGACCCCGGTGGGAGTGACGGCCGTCGGCGCCGCCGCTACGTCGCGGGGTCGACGAGCACGGCGCGTCGCCACCCGCGCAGCGAGTTCACGACGGCGAGCTCGTCGGCCGTCCTCAGGTCGTCCGGCGTCAGCACCGCCTCGGTGAGGACCCCGCGCTCGATGAGCCGGGCCCGCTCCACGCCGGGCAGGCACCCGCACGCCAACGGCGGGGTCAGCCACGCCGAGCCCCGGCGCACCGCAAGGTTGGCCGTCGTCACCTCGGTGCACTCGCCGCGCTCGTTGACCATCACGACGTCGTCGGCCCCGGAGTGACGCCGGCGGCGATGCTCGTAGACGCCGCGGCAGGTGCTCTTGTGAAAGAGCAGCGGCCACTGGCTCGGCACGGGTTCGTCGTCTATCTCGAGGACCACCGGACCCGCGCTCGCCGGGGGCGCGTCCGCGATCTGGATCTCGGTCCTCCCGTCGCGAGAGATGAGCAGTCGGACCCGGGCGTCGTGCTCGACGCGCGCCAGTCGTCGGGCGAGTCGCGCGTCCAGGTCGGCTCGGACGGCGAAGCCCAGGAACCCCGCGGAGCCCCGCACGCGGGCCAGGTGACGACCCACGTGCGCGTTGGGCTCGCCCGGCGTGAAGCGGAAGGTCTCGAGAAGCCGGAAGGGCTGGCCGAGGGACGAGTTGAGCATCGCCGCCTTGAGGACCAGTTCGCGGTACTCGGCCTCGGGCTGGGAGTCCGCCACGATCCCCCCGCCGCTGCCGAATCGGGCCCGGCCGCTCGCCGAGTCGAGCACGGCGGTGCGGATCGCGACGTTGAAGCGGACGTGGACCCCCTGCGCGGCGGGACACAGCAACCCGACGGCTCCGCAGTAGACGCCCCGCGCCGCGCTCTCCATCGACCGGATGATCCCCATGGCGCTCTGCTTGGGCGCCCCGGTCACCGATCCGCACGGGAACATCGCGTCGAAGACGTCAACCAGGCGGGTGTGCGGCCGGGTCGCGCACCGAACCTCCGACACCATCTGCCACACGTAGGGGTACGCCTCGGTGGACCACAGCTCGTCGACGCTCACCGAGCCGACGCGCGCGACCTTGCCCATGTCGTTGCGGATGAGGTCGACGATCATCACGTTCTCGGCCCGGTCCTTGGCCGACCCCGTCAGCTCGGCCTCGCGCTGGTCGTCCTCCTCGCGCCAGCGGCCCCGGCGACGCGTCCCCTTCATCGGCCGGCTGCGCAGGGTCGTCCCGTCCCAGTCGATGAACAGCTCCGGCGACGCGCTGACGATCGCGACGCCATCGAGCTCGATGAGCGCCGCGTGGGCCGGCTGCTGGGCCATCACCAGCTGGCGATAGAGGGCCCCGGGCTCGCCGGGCGATCGGCTGAGGACGGAGCTGGTGAAGTTCACCTGGTAGGCGTTTCCCGCCTCGATCTCGTCGTGGATGGCCTTGACGCGCAGCGCGTACTCCTCGCACGCGATTCCCACGTCCCATCGCGGTCCGCCCGGGCGCTGGCCCCCGCGAGGCAGGCGCAGCGGCCCCGTCACGCACCGCTCGTACAGCCCGAACCAGGCGAGGGGCAGCTGCGGACACCACGAGGGGTCACGCTCGTGGACCTCGAGACCGGGATCGAAGGCCGGTGCGCACTCGTACGTGACGAAGCCGGCCACCCACCACCCGTCGAGGGCGGCCGCCTCGGCCCGCTCGAGCACGTCGCGGACCTGGGTCAATCGCTCGGCGCGCAGTTCGCCGCGGTATCCGGACAGGATCGAGGTCGTGGCGCCCCGGGCGTCATCGAAGCGAGCTGAGGGATGGATGGACGTCGTCACGATGGCGCGACGCGGACCACATCGCGTGGCCGCACCGTTCGCTCCGCGCGGTGAGTGCCTCGACCCCCCATGACGCTGACACTACCGAGGCCGGTCCGCCTATCGACAGGACAACCGGCGGTCACCGGGCGAGACCGTCGAGGGCGCCCGACGGATGCGCCGAGGAGCCGAGGGTGCACCGCTCGAGTCGGCGGCCGCCTCGACTCAGCCGTACACCCAGACGTGCGTGCCGATGGGCATCTGGTTGGTCGCCCAGATCCAGTTGATGGCCTCGTTGCTCACGCGCACGCAGCCGTGCGAAACGGGGACCGGCGGGACGTAGCTGTCGCCGTGGATGGCGAACCCGCTGTAGAAGTACTTGGGTCGCCACAGCTGTCCGAGCGAGTCGATCACGATGCCGTTGACCTCGCGAAGTATCTGGTACCGGCCCACCGGGGTGATGGCCACCGCGGTGACGCCGCCGGAGGTGTAGGTGTAGCCGCCACCGGTCGAGGTGTTGAGGACGGTCTTGACGTTGCCGTTCTTCACGATGAGCAGCAGGTCGCGTCGCAGGTCGACCTCGACGATGATGCCCTTGTGGCTGTGCGCCTTGGGGACCACGCCGCGGGCCAGCGCCTTGTACATCAGGGGACCCACCACGCCGTCACGGGGCAGGTTGGCCGCCTTCTGGAACGCGTAGACCGCCTGCTCGGTCGCGTCACCGAACAGTCCAGTGACGCCGCCGACCCAGTAGCCGAGGACGCCCAGGCGGTTCTGGAGCCAGCGCACCGACGGCCCGTGGTCGCCGATGATCAGCGTCGGTCCCATGTGGACCTTGGGCTTGTGGACCTTGTGGATGGTCGTGGTCGTCACCGGGACGGTCGTCGTGGTCGTCACCGGAACGGTCGTCGTGGTCGCCGAGGTCGTGGTCGTAGTGTCCGCCGACACGCCGATCGTGCCGGCGGATGCGAGGAGGACCGCCGCGCCGAAGGCCGTCGCCGTGATCTTCAGTCCCCTCACCCTCATCACGTGCACCCGGCAATCCTAGGGGAGGCCGAGCCCGATTCCGGTGCGCGCGAGCCCTAGGTCGCGTCGAGGATCCGCCCGGTCAGCGGATCGGGCTCGCCGTCGAAGAATGTTGCGATGGCGTTGCGAAAGAGTGCGTCGTCGGGGTCGGCGCGCGCGAAGAGGGTCATCGATGATCGGAACTTGATGTCGTCGCCGCCCAGGACGGCCCGGGCGTCGAGGTCGCCGTGGCCCAACATCACCGAGGTCGCCGCCCGCAGGCGCGGTCCCAGCACCGGGTGAGCCAAGTACGCCCGGGCCTCCGCGATCCCCGACATTGCGTAGAAGCGGGACGTGTCGCTGTGGCCGAGGCCGGCGACCTGGGGGAAGACCCACCAGATCCAGTGGCTGAGCTTGCGGCCCGAGCGCATCTCGTCGAGGGCCACCTGGTGGCTGGCGCCCCGGTCTTGAGCCCTGACGAAGCGGTCGAGGTCGAAGCTGTCCGCACCCACCCTTCTATCATGACTCTGCGTTCGACCCGGGCACGAGGGGGTGCCCGCCGAGTTCGCGGTGGCGAAACGCGCCCGCCGCACTCCCCCGGCCGCGACGAGAGCCCTAGAGGTAGTGGCGCCGCCCACCCACCGCGTGGCCCACCGATCCGAGGATCCACAGGGCCACTCCGATCACGACCACCACCACACCGATCGTCCAAACGATCGCGATGCCCGAGATGAACCCCACCAGAAGTAGGGCCGCTCCAATGACAATCATGAGACGTTCTCCTTGCTCAATCCCGAGCCAAAGGCCGGTACGGCAGAAGCGAAGTCTGGGCTTGTCGGTGACTGGAACCTACGCGCCACGCCCTCGCGCGTGACCACCGGCGCTGACGCTGGTGTCGCGGCGCAGTGGCGCCTCGATGCCGCGGCCCGGTCAGGCCTTGTGGGGCGTGATGAGGTACTTCTCGCCGGTGGCCTGGCGGGTGTACTCGGCGAAGGCCGCGGGGCGAAGCGCCTCGGCCAGCGAGACCTCGTCGGTGTACGAGCTGGCGAAGATCGTGGTCAGTCCGTGGGCGACGCGCTCGCGCAGCCGGGTGAAGGTCTCGGGATCGAGGCTCATGAGGAACGGCGTGAGCAGCCACCCGCCCACTCCCCACGCGAAGCCGAAGCTGCGGTTGAGGATGGTCGGCCCTCGGTCGAGGCCGCCGTAGATGTACACCTGCTTGTGCGTGGTCGAGCCGTACCGGCTGTACTCCTTGGCGTTCTTCGACGAGGCGACCTCCATGGCGGTCAGGATCTGGCTGGCGAGGGTCCCGCCGCCGGTCGCGTCGAAGGCCAGCGTCGCCGCGGTCGCGTCGAGCGCGTCGATGAGGTCGCTCATGAAGGTCGGCGAGGTTGAGTTGCACACGTAGGTCGCGCCGAGCTCGCGAAGGATCTCAGCCTGCTCGGGCTTGCGCACGATGTTGACCAGCGGGACCTGCTCGTCGAGGCAGAGTCGCACGAGCATCTGACCGAGGTTGGACGCGGCCGCGGTGTGGACCAGCGCCTCGGCGCCCTCGCGTCGCATCGTCTCGACCATGCCGAGGGTCGTCAGCGGATTGACGAAGGCCGACGCTCCCACGCGCGCGGGCGTCCCTTCAGGCAGCACGAGGCACATGCCGGCGTCCACGCAGCGGTACTGCGCGTACATCGATCCGCCCGCCACCGCGACCGTCTGGCCCAGCAGGGCCCGGGCGTGCTCCGAGGACCCCGCGGCGATCACCGTACCGGCGCCTTCGTTGCCCACGGGAAGCGATGCGCCCTGGCGGCCCGCCAGCGCCCGCATCGCGCTGGCGTCGAGCTGCACCGTCACCACCGGTCGGTCATCGGTGCCGCTCACCTGGGCGGTGCTCACGTCGGCTCCGGCGAAGAGGAGGCCTAGGTCGGAGGGGTTGATCGGCGACGCCTCGACGCGGATCACGACTTGATTCGTGCTGGGCTCGGGTACGGGCTCCTCGCTCAGCGAGACCTCGAGGGTCCCTTCCAGGGTGACCAGAGAACGCAGCTCCAGTCCCGTCGGTGGCGTGTCGATGGTCATCGCAGTTTCCTCGTTCGGGGCTTCGGTGAGACGGGTGAACGGCGCCACGGAGGGCGGCGTCCGCAGTCAGCCTAAGACGTCGGCGACGATGCGACACCCGGTCGCTACGGTCAGCCCGGTGCCGGCCACCCCCAGAGAGCTCAACGACCGGCAACTCGAGGCCGCGAACTTCGGCGACGGGCCCCTGCGCGTGATCGCCGGTCCCGGCACGGGAAAGACGACCACCCTCACGGCCCGCGTCGAGGTCCTGTTAGGGCGCGGCGTGACACCCGAGCGCATCCTGCTGCTCACCTTCACGCGGCGCGCGGCGCGCGAGATCGTGAGCCGGGTGCGCGCGCTGCGCGGATCCGACGCCGCCCGACGGGTCGCCGGTGGCACCTTCCACTCCGTGGCCCACCGCACCTTGCGCCGTCACCACGCCGCCCTCGGGCTGTCCGAGGGCTTTGGCGTGCTCGACCACGGCGACGCCGCTGACCTGCTCGACCTCGTGCGCGGCGAGCTCGGCGTCGTGAGCTCGGAGCGACGACTCCCGCGCAAGTCGACCCTGGCGGCGCTGTACTCGCGGACCGTCAACACCGGTGTCGTGCTCGCCGACGTCATGGCCGAGCACACGCCGTGGTGCGCCGACCACGTCGACGAGGTCGGCAACGTCTTCACGGCGTACGTGGCGCGCAAGCGCACGCTCGGGCTCTTGGACTTCGACGACCTGTTGCTCTACTGGCGGGTCGCGGTGCGTGACGACGCGCTCGGCGCGGACCTCGGATCGTGGTACGACCACATCCTCGTCGACGAGTTCCAAGACGTGAACCAGCTGCAGGTCGACGTGCTGGTGGGGCTGCGCCGGTTCGACCCGCGCCTCACCATCGTCGGCGACGACGCCCAGGCCATCTACGGGTTCCGCGGCGCGGCCGCCCGGTTCCTGCTCGAGGCCGAACGCCACTTCGACGATCTGACCACGGTC
>DAIOGY010000030.1:0-10804 GCA_036745005.1 Acidimicrobiales bacterium
TCCTGGCGTACGCGGTCCACACGTCGCGCAGCAATATCGGGCGACGACTCATCGCCACGGCGTCGGGCGTCCTGGCCAACTTCGGTGGCATCAATCTCGCCTTCATCTTCATCGCCGCCCTCGGCGCGCAAGGCCTCCTCACCGTGTGGCTCAACGCCATCCACGTGAATCCGTACAGCCACGGCTTCAGCATCTACACCTACTACGGGGTCGCCACGGTGTACCTGTACTTCCAGCTGCCCCTCATGATGCTCGTCATCACGCCGGCGTTGGCGGGGCTGCGACCGGCGTGGCGTGAAGCGGCCTCCAACATGGGCGCGTCCAGTTGGCGGTACTGGCGCCACGTGGGCGTGCCCGTGCTGATGCCCAGCGTGCTCGGTGGCATGCTGCTGCTCTTCGGCAGTGCGTTCGCGGCCTACGCCACCGCCGCGGCGTTGACCGGCGGCATCATCGCCCTCACGCCAATCCAGATCGGTAACTTCCTCAACGGTAACGTGATCGCCGGCCAGGAGAACGTCGGATACGCGCTGGGCCTCGGCATGCTCGTCGTCCTGGCGATCACGATGATTCTCTACGGCATGGTTCGACGAAGGGCGTCGAAGTGGCTTCAGTAGTCGGCGACTTCGCGCTGGAAGAGGCACTGGAGAGGCCCGACGATCAGCCCACGCGGCGATCTCGGCGTCCTCGCTTCCGGACCTGGCGTCTCGTCGTGATGCTGCTGGCCGGCGCGTACTTCCTACTGCCCCTCTACGCCGGCCTGAAGTTCGCCCTCCAGAACGACGCTGGGCACTTCTCGTTCTTCGCGGTCAAGGCGATCCCGTCCGCGCAGGGCTTCTCCGCGGCCTTCACGCTCTCGATGAAGCTGGCCCTCGTGACCGTCGTGCTCGCGATGCTGCTGATGGTGCCCACCACCATCTACGTCCACCTGCGACTGCCTCGGGTGCGCCGCATCGTCGAGTTCATCACGATCCTGCCCATCGTCATCCCGCCCATCATCCTCATCGAAGGCGTGCTGGGTTCGTACCCGGGGTGGATCAAGTCCTCGCCCTACCTCCTCAGCTTTCTCTACGTCGTCCTGGCGATGCCCTTCGTGTATCGGTCGCTCGACGCGGGCTTGGGCGCCATCGACCTGAAGACGCTGGTGGAAGCGTCGCGGTCGTTGGGGGGATCGTGGGCCCAGACCCTGCGACGGGTGATCCTGCCCAACCTCCGGCCCGCGCTGCTGTCGGCGATGGTCCTGACCCTCGCCCTGGTGCTCGGCGAGTACACCATGGCCAGCCTCGACCTCTGGGAGACGGTCCCGGTGTGGATCGTCAACTTCCAGCAGTCCGACGGACACATCACCGTGGCCGCGTCGATGATCGGTCTGATTGGGACGTGGGTGCTGTTGACGCTGATCGTGTCGCTCGACCGCTCCCAGTCCAGGCGATCTCGTAGGAAGGCCGGCACAACGTGACCCAGATGAAAGAGACCTCGACCACCGGTCCTCGCAGCGATGCGACGGCGGCAGGCGCGCGCGTCGAGCTGGACCGCCTCGTGCGCACCTTCGGGTCGGTGCGTGCGCTGGACGGCTTCACGCTGACGATCGAGCCGGGGGAGTTCGTCGCCCTGTTGGGGCCCTCGGGCTGCGGCAAGACGACCGCGCTGCGGGTGCTGGCCGGCTTCGAGCAGCCCGACGAGGGACGCGTCGTCGTCGACGGCCAAGACCTGGCCGACGTCAGCGCCCAGAAGCGCGACATGGGGATGGTCTTCCAGAGCTACTCGCTGTTCCCCAACATGAACGTCACCAACAACGTGACCTTCGGGCTGCGCATGCGCCACCAGAAGAAGGGGCCGTCGCGCGCCAAGGCGGGCGAGCTGCTCGAGTTGGTGGGTCTGAGCGACCAGGCGTCGAAGTACCCGCACCAGCTCTCCGGCGGCCAGCAGCAGCGCGTGGCCCTCGCGCGGGCCCTGGCGATCGAGCCGCGCGTGCTCCTGCTCGACGAGCCCCTGTCCGCCCTCGACGCCAAGGTGCGCGGAGAGTTGCGCGACCAGATCCGCTCGCTCCAACAGCGCCTCGCCATCACGACCGTGTTCGTCACGCACGACCAGGAAGAGGCCCTGTCGATGGCCGACCGCGTGTGCGTGATGTCCAAGGGCAACATCGAGCAGACGGCCACCCCCGCCGTTCTCTACGCGCGGCCCACGACCGCCTTCGTGGCCCAGTTCGTCGGGATCTCGAGCCGGGTCCCGGTCGAGACGTCCGGCAACGAGGTGACCATCTTCGGCCAGACGTGCCCGATCCGCACGGGTGAGGCGGATCCCGGCGCGGGCCCGCGCGACGCCCTGTTGCGCCCCGAGGACTTCGGCATCGAGGTGGATCCCGACGGCAAGGGGTTCGTCACCCACAAGAGCTTCCTGGGGGCGACCACGCGTCTCGTGGTCCAGGTGGGCGAGATCTCGGTGCGCGTCGACGTGCGCAGCGACCAAGGCGCCGACATCGAGTTGGGCACCCACGTGCGTCCGCGGGTCATCGCGCGCGACGTGCTGGTCGCACCGCGCATGGCCATCGCGGCCGCGGTGGTCGACGGCTGAGCGTCGGTCGCGGTGTCGCCCGTCAGTCGGCCGGTAGCTGGTCGAGCAGGCGGCGCACGATGACCTTGAGACAGAGCGTCTCGTCCGCGCCTTCGAAGATCGACAGGACGCGCGCGTCCACGAAGTAGCGGCTGACCGGGTACTCCTCGGCGTAGCCCATGCCGCCGTGGATCTGCATCGCCTCGCGGGTCACCCACTCGGCTGCGCGGCACACGTAGGCCTTGGCCATGGACGCTTCCAGGGTTCCCTCGCCCCGACCGAGGAGCCGCGCGACGCCGAGCGCGAACTGCCTCGAGGACTGGATGATCGCGGCCATCGCGCCGAGCTTCACCCGGGTGAGCTCGAAGTCGATGATCGGGCGACCGAAGACGACGCGCTCGCGGGCGTAGTCGAGCGCCGCCTCGTAGGCCGCCTGCATGAGTCCGATGGCGCGCGCCGCCGTCTGGATCCGTCCGTTCTCGAAGCCGGCCATCTGGAGGTAGAAGCCCCGGCCCAGTCCCTCGTCGCCCCCGACCAGGTTGGCGTCGGGCACGAACCAGTGGTCCAGGCTCACCTCGTAGGAGTGCATGCCGCGGTAGCCGAGGGTGTCGATGGGCCGGCCCTCGAGTCGCCCCGGCGCGTCGGCGCGGCCTTCGGCGTCGGCGTCCTGGTCGAAGCGGAATCCCGCACTCGCCCCGCGCGGCTTCTCGACCAGGAACAGCGAGAGCCCGCGGTGGGCGAGGGAGCGGTCGGGGTCGGTTCGCGCGAGGACCGCCAAGACCTCGGCCCGGGCCGCGAAGGTGCACCACGTCTTGGTCCCGGTGAGGAGCCACCCGCCGGCCGTGCGCGCCGCCGACGTCGTGATCGCCGCCACGTCGCTGCCGAAGTCCGGCTCCGTGACCGCGATGGCCGCGAGCACCTCGGCGCTCGCCAGCGCGGGCAGCCACCGGGACTTCTGCTCCTCGGTGCCGCCGGCGACCAGCGCGCGCGTGAGGATCTCGGGCCGCGTGATGAGCGAGCCCCCCACGCCCAGCGCCCCCCAGGAGAGCTCCTCGGTCGCGACGACCATGCCCAGGTACTCGGATTCTCCGCCGGTCGCGAAGCCCCCGTACGCGGCGGGCACCGACAGGCCGAAGCCGCCCAGCTCGCTGAGCCCGGCCACGATCGACTCGGGAATGTCGTCGTTGGCTCGATGGACGTGCTCGGCGTGGGGTCGGACCTGCTCGAGGGCGAAGCGGTGGAAGGTCGCGGCGACCATCGAGTAGTCGTCACCCAGGTGCCGGTCACCCGGAGTCTCGGCGAGGCTCGCCAGCACCGCGGGGTCGCGCTGTCGCGACGCGAAGTCGGCGAACGGTGCGAACCAGTCGTTTCCGACCCCCCAGAGGTGCTCGCGCCCCAGGACGCGCGCCGCCAGGTCACTGAACGCCAGGCCCACGAAGGCGCTCGCCAGCGCCGCCTCGGTGGCGCCGTGCTCGGCGTAGGCGAGCGCCGCGCGCGCGGTCGCCAGCGCGCTCGCGGCGTGTGCCAGGTCGTAGGCGAGCGACTGGTGCGCGTCAGGCCCGCCGCTCGCCGCCAGCGAGCGCAGCCCGGCCGCGACGACCGTGTCCGCGCGGGCGACGAGGTCGCGCGTCGCGGCGAGATCGTGAGTCGCGGGCACGCAGAGAACCTATCGGTTGGGCGGCGCGGGGTCGTCGTAGTCTGGTCCGGTGAACGTGACGATGCTCCTCGCCGACGCCGCGCAAGTGGCCGACGGCAAGCTCTACATCCTGGGCGGGGGATGGTCGGTGACCGGCCCGGACCCCACGCCGTCGGCGGTGGCGATCAAGGTGGGCGTGGATTGGCACGAGTTCAACTCCGCGCACCACTGGGAACTGTTCTTGGAGGACGCGGACGGTGCCCTGGTCACGTTCGAGACGCCCGAGGGATCCCAGACGATCGAGGTGCGCGGCGACTTCTCGGCGACCGCCCCGGCCCAAGTGCCGGTGGGCACCCCGGTGGACGTGCCGATCGCCGTCAATTTCGGACCGATCCCACTGGGTCCGGGCGCGCGCTACGCGTGGCGCCTCGTGATCAACGGCGAGACCCTGCCGGGGGCCACGGTGTCGTTCACGACGCGTCCCCTCGTCGAGGTCGAAGCCTGAAGATCGCCCCGCGCTGGGGCAGACTGGGCGCATGACCACGTACGACCGCCCCTTCGGACGCTACTTCGAGGAGTTCGTCGTCGGCGACGTCTACCGTCACTGGCCGGGCAAGACGGTGACCGAGGCCGACGACCACCTCTTCTGCATGATCACGATGAACCACCATCCGCTGCACACCAACGCGTGGTTCGCCGAGCACGAGACCGTCCACGGACGCAACGTCGTCGTGGGCAACCTGGTCTACTCGCTCGTGCTCGGCATGTCGGTGCCCGACGTGTCGGGTTCGGCGATCGCCAACCTGGAGGTGGAAACGCTGATCCACCGCCACCCGACCTTCCACGGCGACACGATCTACGCCGAGACGCGGGTGCTGGACGCGACCGCCTCGAGCTCCAAGCCCGATCGCGGCGTGGTGACCGTCGAGACCAAGGGCTTCAACCAGGAGGGGCTGGAGGTCTGCTACTTCCGCCGTCGGGTCATGGTGTGGCGGCGCGACGCGGCGCCCGCGCGGCGCCGACCCTACGGTGACGACGTCTGGGACTAGCGGCGAGGCCGCGTTCCGCCGCGCGCTGCGCCGCGCGGCCCCGGGTCTGGCCCGGCCCCTGCCGTGGATCGGCCACGAGGACCCGTGGGCCATCCTCGTCAGCGAGGTGATGCTCCAGCAGACCTCCACCAGCCGGGTGGTCGCCCCGTGGACCGCGTTCATGGAGCGGTTCCCGTCGCCGCGAGCCTGCGCCGACGCGTCGCTGGCCGACGTCCTGCGCGCGTGGGCCGGGCTCGGCTATCCCCGGCGCGCCCGGGCCCTGCACGAGGCGGCGCGCGCGATATGCCACCAGCACGCCGGCGCGGTGCCCCGGCGCGGTGACGAGCTTCGACGCCTGCCGGGCGTGGGCCCGTACACCGCGGCGGCCGTCGCGTCCTTCGCCTTCGGCGACCGCGAGGCGGTGCTGGACACCAACGTCGGCCGGGTCCTCGCCCGGGCCGTCGCCAACGCGCCACTGGGCGCGTCCAACGCACGGGCGTTGGCTCAGCGCCTGCTGCCGCGCCGCGACGTGTCGTCGTTCAACCAGGCGATGATCGACCTGGGCGCAACGTTCTGTCGCGCCGCGCCGCGCTGCGACGCCTGTCCGGTCGCCCGGGTCTGTCGGTGGAGGGCCGAGGGGGGAGGAGACCCCGCGCCGCGCAGCGCCGGCGTGTCGCGTCCGCAGAGGCCCTTCGCGGGTTCCGACCGCCAGATCCGTGGGCGGGTGCTGCGCGAGCTGGGCCAGGCTCCCAGATCGGCCGCGGCGCTCGCCGTCTCCTTCGGCGACGTGGAGGAATCGCGACTCGATGCGGTGGTGGACGGACTGGTCGTTGACGGCCTCATCCAACGCTCGGCGAACGGTCTCGCCCTGGCCGGCGCCTGACCCGCACCAGATGACGGTTTCTCGTGACGCCGGGGGTCACCGCTAGCGTGCGTGCACGGGCGCCGGAGAGGACTCGAACGTGACACCAATCCCGACGACACTGGCCGCGGTGCAGATGACCTCGGGCACCGACGTCGCGACCAACGTCGCGACCGCGCTCGAGCTGGTGGGCGACGCGGTCGATCGGGGCGCGACCTACGTGCAGGTGCCCGAGTACGTGACCTACTACGGGCCGGCGCGTGGGTTCGCCGACGCCGCCGAATCGGTCCCGGGCCCCTCGACGCGGCGCTTCGCCGGTATGGCGCGCCAGCGCGGCGTCACCGTGCACGTGGGCAGCCTGCTCGAGCGGACCTCCGAACCGGGGAGGTACCACAACACCAGCGTCCTGATCGACGCCGCGGGCGAGATCGTGGCCACCTACCGTAAGGCCCACCTGTTCGACATCGACGTGCCCGGCGAGGTTGCCCATCGCGAGTCCGACGCCATCGTGGCCGGCGACGACGTCGTGGTGGCCGACCTGGGCGACGTTCGCCTCGGGCTGTCGATCTGCTTCGACGTGCGCTTTCCCGAGCTGTACCGGCACCTGGCCCTGCACGGGGCGACGGTCCTCGCGATCCCCGCCGCCTTCGCCGCCGCGACCGGTCGCGTCCACTGGGAGATCCTCGTGCGCGCCCGCGCCATCGAGAACCACGCCTTCGTGGTCGCCGCGGCCCAGGTCGGCTCGACCAGTGGGGGGCTGGCCTCCTGGGGTCACTCGATGATCGTCGGACCGTGGGGCGAGATCCTCGCCGAGGGCGGCGGTGACGGCAACGACGTGCTCGTGGCGAACGTCGACCTCGCCGAGGTCGCCCGACGTCGCGCCCAGCTCGCGGTCCTCGCGCTGCGCCGACCCGACCTCTACGGCGACGGCTGAGCCTCGTCCCTCGCCGGCCCAGTCGAGCCGGTAGGGTCGGCGCGGTGAACCCTCTGGACGTCGCGAGCTACAAGTCGGTCGTCGGTCACTTCGCCACCGGCGTCGCCGTCGTCACCGCCGCTACGGACGACGGACCAGCGGGCTTCACCTGCCAGACCTTCGGTTCGCTGTCGCTCGAGCCGATGCTCATCACCTTCTCTGCCCACAGCGCCGGGCACTCCTGGCCCCGGGTGCGCGACGTGGGACGAATCGGCGTCAGCGTCCTGGCCGACGACCAGGAGGAGCTGGCCCGGGTCTTCGCCACCAGCGGCGTCGACAAGTTCGCCGGCGCGAGGTGGTCGCCGGGCCCCGCCGGCTCCCCGATGATCGACGGTGCTCTCGCGCACTTCGAGGGCCGCCTCCTCGGGGTGACCACCCACGGGGACCACGACCAGGCGGTGGCGGCCGTGGACTACGCCGCCGGGCACCCCGGGCGCCCGCTCCTGTACTACCGGGGCGACTTCACTCACTTCTCGTGACCCGGGTCCCCTCAGTACGCTTCGGGAGGTGACCAGGGGACCGCGCGTGAGCGCCTCGGTGTCGGCGCGGCCATGAACCCCGGGCTGCTGGCCGCGCTCATCGTCGTCGCGGTCCTGGTCGCGGCGGTCGTGGCGCTGCGCGTGCGCAAGCTGCGCCGCGACGAACTGCGCCTGACGGTGCGCCCGCTCGAGCGCCGGCTGGTCTCGCCGCCGCCCTCGCCGTACCGGCCGTCTCAGGGATTCCGTCTGATCGACGACCAGGGCGTGGAGATGACCCGCCCGACGCCGGCGCGCCCGCGCCTCGAGCCCAACCACGAGTACGTGTTCAGCGAACTGTCCGGGGCCGACGAGCGGCCGCCGCTGTCGAATCGGCACGACGCGGAATGGGCGCTGGCGCGCTCCCAGCACCGTGCGTCACCGCCCTTCGGCGGGGTGCGCCTGCTCGTGGCCCTGGTGGTGCTGGCGGGCGTCGCCAGTGTCGTCGCGTACGGCCTGCGTCATCGCGGGCCCGGCCACACCACGACGACGCTCTCGACGACCACGACCGTTCCGGCCACGACGACCACCTGGCCGGCCAAGTTCGTCGCGGTGTCGACCGACGCCGCGGCCAAGTCGGCGGCTTACTCCGTGCCGAGCGACCACTACGTGGTCAGCGTCAGCGGCGCCGCCGGCAACGTGTGGACCGTCTACCGGATGGGGCCGTCGAGCACCCTGGAGTTCCAGGGGACGGTGGCGCGCGGACACAGTGAGACCCTTGAGATGAGCGGCGTCGCCAAGGTCACGCTGGGATCCCCGCACAACGCCGCGGTCACCGTGGGCGGCAGCCCGGTGACGCTGCCCACGCCCCTCACCGCGCCCCTGACGCTGGTGTTCACTCCGGCGACGGGGTGATCTCGCTCAGCAGGAAGGCCAGCACCTGGGCCTCGTCGCGCCAGGCGTCGTAGCGGCCCGACGGGCCGCCGTGGCCGGCGCCGAGCTCGCTCTTGAGCAGCGCGACGTTCTCGGGGTTGGCGTCGCGCAGCGCCAGCACCCACTTGGCCGGCTCCCAATAGCCGACGCGCGAGTCATTGAGCCCGCTCGTGGCGTAGAGGTCGGGGTAGCGCCGCGTCGAGCCGTCGGGGTTGGTGGGGTGCAGGTTGTCGTAGGGGCTGTAGCCCCTGATGGTCCGGTAGGCGGTGGCGCTAGCTTCGGGGTTGCCCCACTCCTCGAACTCGCCCGCGGTGAGCGGCAGCGACGCGTCGAGCATGGTCGTGAGCACGTCGACGAAGGGAACCTCGGCGACGACGCAGCGGAAGAGCTCGGGCGCCATGTTCATGACCGCACCCATGAGCAGCCCGCCGGCCGAGGCGCCGCGTGCGGCGAAGCGCTCGGGCGTGGTCCAGCCCCGGGCGACCAGCTCTCGCGCCACCGCGACGAAGTCGCTGAAGGTCGTGGGCTTCTGGGCCAGGCGTCCCATCTCGTACCAGGAACGGCCCAGCTCCCCGCCGCCGCGCACGTGGGCCACGGCGAAGACCACGCCGCGCTCGAGCAACGACAGGCGCGCCGAGGAGAAGACGGGCTCGCTCGAGGTCTCGTAGCTGCCGTAGCCGTAGAGGATCATCGGCGCGGGCGCCCGCGGCGTCAGTCCTCCCGCGGCGTCGACGTCGACCAGGTCACGACGCGCCACCAGTGATACCGGCACGCGCTCGCCGTCGCTGGCCGTGACCCACAGACGCCCGGTCGCGAAGAGCGAGCGGTCGTAACCGCGGACCGGCTGGCGCTTGCGCTCGATCAGCTCGTCGGTCGCGACGACGACGTCGGCGATGAGTGCCGGGGTGACCATCGAGGTCATGGCGATGCGCAGGTGGGTGGTGGAGAACTCGGCGTTGGCCGAGACGCCGACCGTCGCCGGGTGCTCGCCGGTCTCCACCAGGCGCGACCGGTCCAGGAGGTCGTCGCCGAACGGGTCGTCGCCGTCGAGCAGGGGCACCAGGCGCAGCGCCGCGCAGCCGTCGTGGCGTTCGCTGATCGCGAGGAAGTCGCTGAAGGCGTCGACGCCGTCGAGGCGCTCGCCGCGCCGCTCGCCGATCAACTCGCGCCAGTCGCTCGCCTGCGCGGGGCGCGCGAGGAGCCGGAAGTCGGTGGCACCCTCGTTGGTGATCTTCAGCCACCAGGCGCGCCCGCGCCGGTCGACGAAGTGGTCGACCGAGCTCTCGATGCCGTGGCGTCGCGGCTCGAGCACCGTGAGCGCCCCGGTCGGGTCGTCGGCCGCGAGGTAGTGCAGCTCGGTCGTCGTGGAGGAGCCCGCGAGCACGACGATGACCGCGTCGTCACGGCTGCGCCCCACGCCCAGGTTGAACCTGGCGTCGTCCTCCTGGAGGACCAAGACGTCGTCGTCGGCCGACGTGCCCAGCTCGTGGCGCCACAACTGAAAGGGGCGCATCGCGTCGTCCACCCGGGTGTAGAAGAAGTGGCGGCTGTCGCGGGCCCACGCAAAGCCGTAGTGGACGTCCTCCACCACGTCGTCGACGGGCACCTGGCCGGCCAGTGGCCGGATCGTGAGGCGGTGGCGCTCGGCGCCCTCGACGTCGGTGCCCACCGCCACCCACCGGTCGTCGGGGCTGACGTCGAGCACGCCCACCGACAGGAACTCGTGGCCCTGCGCCTCGGCGTTCTCGTCGAGCACGACCTGCTCGCCGGCCAGCACCACCTCGGCGTCGACGTCCGGGGGAGTGGGGTCGTCGCCGCTCGCCGGCACGCGGCAGCTGAGGGAGTAGCTCAGCCCCTCGCGAGTGCGCTCGAAGTACCACCACGCCCCTCGGCGCACCGGCACCGAGATGTCGGTCTCTTGGATCCGCGCCTTGATCTCGTCGAAGAGAACGCCCTCGAGCGCCGTGAGCGGGCTCAGTCGCTTGGCGAGGTACTCGTTCTCGGCGCGCAGGTGGGCGAGCACCTCCTCGCTGTCGCGCTCGCCGAGCCAGTAGTACGGGTCGACGCGGGTGTCGCCGTGGTGGGTGAGCGACGAGGGCCGCCGGGGGGCCCGGGGGGCGCTGGGCATCGCACTACTCTGCCAGGTGCGGTGCACCGCTTCCGCGGGCCAGTTAGTACTATGGGCGTAGGGTTAATCCTCGAGGGAGAACCGTGGCGATCGACAGCTTGGACTTCAGCCGTTACCAGCTGGGCTGGTCCGACGACCAGATCCCCGTCTTCAAGCCGAAGAAGGGCCTGAACGAGGCGATCGTGCGCGAGATGTCCGCGATGAAGAACGAGGAGCCCTGGATGCGCGACTTCCGG
>DAIOGY010000031.1:0-10647 GCA_036745005.1 Acidimicrobiales bacterium
TCCCCGTCGCGCGCCGTGCTGATAGTGGGCTACCGGGTCGTGGCTACGAGGACTTGGTTGCGGCCGTCGACCTTGGCCTTTTCGGCCAGTTCCTCGGCAGCGTCCATGGCCAGGTGATGACGATCCTCGGAGGACACGTACGCCACGCCACCAGAGAGGGTCACCGGTGTCGAACCAACCCGCAAGACGTCGTGCAACTCGCGGATCCGAGACACGATCAGCTCTCGTGCGTCGGGAGCCGAGAGGCCCGGCAAGAGAACCAGGAACTCGTCTCCACCCCAACGGATCGCGATCACGTCGGGCGCGAGTCCCTCCAAGAGGCGTGCGACGACGACCAACGCCTTGTCGCCCGCGTCCCAGAGGAGACCAGGGGTCTTGTTCAGTTTCCGGAGGTTGTCTACGTCCAGGAACGCCAAGGCGTAGGGCGTCGCAATCGTCGAGCGCAGTTCGCTGTAGCCGAGACGGCTGAGCAGTCCGGTCAGCGCATCATGCCGATACAGGGAGATGGCGAGTTCCGCGCGAAAGAGGCCAACCTCGGCTTGCAGTCCGCCCAGCCGCAACTGCTGCTCCAGGTCCGCCACCCGTCGCTCCAGTTCATGAACCTTCTTCGTTCGCTGCGCTCGCATCGCGGCCCACAGGAGGTGCGATTCTCCGCGAGTTGTCACGGGTCCGGCCAGCGCCGTCGCGTGAACGTGGACGTCGACGCGCGTTTGACCGATGAACCACGCCTCCGACGTCAAGGCGTACTTGAGCTGGCGCGCGAGCCGAGACACGTCGGTGTGTCCGGCGCTGCTCGCCAGCACCGCAAACTTGTCAAAATCGACTCGGGCCACGCAACTGTCGGGATTCAAGGTGCGCAGGCGGTGCGCCAGCTCCTTGAGCACCTCATCACCTCCCATCGTTCCGTGCTCGGCGTTGATGGACCGGAGCCCCTCGACATCGATGAGGACGATGCCGTAACTCTGCTCCTCGCGCGAGTCGCGAGCGTGCCGGTCGAGATCCCTCTCCAGAGAGATCAGCTCACCGATGTCCGCTGTCCCAGTCAGCTGGTCCACGATCCGGCCACCGTCCCTTTCGTGCATCGTTGAGAGCCGTCTCGAAGGTTGTGAATCCGCTCGGAACGAGTCGCGCACAACCTTTCGGACATCTGGATCTTCTCCCTCTCGAACCTACTCCAATGGCTTCCCAAGAGAATTGTGATGTCAAGGCGTCGTCGCGCGGTCTTAGGCAGGGTGGAACGTCCCAGTGTCGATCTGCCCTCTGCGGTGTGGATACAGTCGCTCTGGACACTTTGGCCCGCGTCGACGTGGCACTTCGCGCCGATCGACTCGCTGCGTCGCAGTGGTCCGGCTCATAAACGTCAACATCCAGTTGGGGAAGGCCCAGGGTGCGCCACCGAGTCTTGTGTCACCGCCACAATGGGATCCATCCAGTTCCAGATGCGAGGGTCGAGGACTCGTGAGGGGGGACAGAATGGTTGACAAGCTGAGGCTGACCCTGGAGGTGGGACCCAAGGGGAAGAAGGTTGCCGCGGTCGCGCCGGACTGGCCCGGTCTGGAGCGCGGCGCGTCGACGCCGGAGGCCGCGGTCGAGAAGCTGAGGTCGTACCTTCCGCGCTATGCGAATGTGGCGCGGCTCGCCGGATTGGACGCGCAGTTTGCGGCGATCGAGGGAGTCGACGTCGTAGAGACGTACCCCGGCATCGGCTCAACGGACTTTTGGGGCATTTCGTTCGCGTTTTCGAGCAACGATCGCCGCGCCGTCTCCAGCCGGGAGCTGGACCGCGAGCTGAGTCTCCTGCAGGCGTGCTGGACGTTCTTCGACGACGTGCGTGGGCGCGTGTCGCCCGAGATGCGAAAGGGCCCGCGGGGGGGCGGGCGTGACCGGGACCGGATCGTCCTCCACACGATCAACAACGAGCGTGACTGGGCCAAGAAGGTCGGGGTCGACCTTCCAGGTGGCGAGGATGTGACGGACGCCAAGGGGCTCGCACGCTTTCGAGAGGCCTACGCCAGCGCGATCCGCGCGTTCCACGCCGAGGAGAAGATGGCCCGGACGTGGCCGCTACGGTTCCTGATTCGCCACACCGCGTTCCACACGATGGATCACGCGTGGGAGATGGAAGACAAGGACATGTCGGTCGGATAGATCCTTCGAGAGGCCCGCTCGCATCAGTGTGCGGAGCGGCCCTGGCCCGCGTGGGTCCTGAGCGGATCCCGGGCGCAACTCGTCGTCGAGAGATCGCCGAAGTGGGGACGTGCAGTGTGGTGACGGTGATGGCTGTCCAGTCGTCGGTCCGCTCCCGGATCGGGGCCACGAGCCGCGTGGCCGGCGCGATGAAGCGGGCAACTCCTGGTCATACCTGGTGTGTGCGCATGGGCAGGCAACGGGGACGTCGCAAGTCGTCGAGAAAGATGCCCTTGACTTTGTGGTACAAAGTAGGATAACTTTGTGACGCAAAGTTAAACGGAGGACCGTGATGAAAGAAGACGGAGAGGTGTTCGACACGGTGGAGGAGGACCTGGACGGTGACCTCGACCCGTCGACGGCGTCGGTTCTGCTCGAGCAGTCAACCGCTCGGGCTCTGCGCCAGTTCAACGTGTGGCCCCCGCTCCTCCTGTTGATCGGATCGATCTTGTTGCCCTTTGCCCTGGGCGCGGTGTGGTGGTCGGTGCGCCACCAGCACCCGTACGTGGGCCCGACCGGTGGGGCTCTCTTGGTCATGTACTCGGTCATCATCGTGTGGATCATCGCGGTCAGCGTCGCCCTGCGCCGGGCCACCAGCGGCATCGGTGGCGGCTCCGTGCGCCAGCGCAAGATCGAAGGCCTTGGAATGGTGGGAATGTTGATCGCGGTGTATGTCTTCCAGGGGGCGCTCCTGCACGCCCACGTGAGCCACGCCATCGTCTACGGCATCTACCCCGTGACGGCGCCCTTCATCTTCGTGGGCTCGGCCTTCGCCCTCAACTCCGCCGTGAAGGAGGATTGGCGCAAGGTCGCGGTCGCGGTCCCCATCATCGCGGTGGCCCTCGCCGCCGCCTTCACCGGTCCGGTCGTGGCGTGGCTGGTCGTGGGCATCGGGCTGGGCGTCACGCTCCTCGGCCTCGCGGTCGTGCAACTGCGCGAGCGCCGCGTCGGCCTTCCGGCATGACGGTCGAAGAGCTGGACCCGCTGATCCACGCGCCGGCGCGGCTGCGCATCGTCGCCACGCTCGCCGCGCTGGCGCTGGGCGACTCGCTGTCCTTCACCCGCCTCCAGGACATCCTCGCCCTGACATCCGGAAACCTGATCAGTCACCTGAGAAAGCTCGAGGAGGGTGGATACGTCGCCATCGTCAAGACCGGAGGTGGAACGGCGTCGCACACCACGGTGGGGTTGACCCCTCTCGGTCGCGCCGCCTTCGACTCCTACGCGACCGCCCTCAACGATCTGCTGTTGGGCAAGTGAGCGCGACGCGGACCGCCACGCGGGGTCTCACGCGGCGCGGGGACGGCCCTGTCCTCAGCCTCCGGTGATCTCCTGGGCGAGCTCCCCGACGTGACCGCCCGGATCCACGAAGCTCGCGGTGCGCAGTCCCCACGGACGGTCCACGGGTCCGTTCAACAGCACCACCCCTCGGGCGCCTAGCTCATCGCACACGGCGTCCACGTCATCGACGCCGATCGTGAACTGGAAGCGTGACCCCGCGTCGGGGCCGGCGACGGCAGCGGGCTCGATCAGCCCGGACGCCTCTTCCACCCTCAACAGATTGATCAGCGTGTCGCCAAAGCGAAAGACGGCGGAGTTCTCGTCGGCGTAGTACACCGGCAGATCGAAGACCCGCTGATAGAACTCCCCGGCGACGTCCAGGTCCTCGACGAAGAGCGTGACGGCCTCGATGACCTTCGGTTGGGCGTTCCACGCTGACACTCTTGGACCTATCGACAACGGACCCTCGACACTCTAGTGAACCCGGCCGCGCGGAGGATCCCATCTCCGCGGCCGCGTGGAGGCCCCCCGCGACCGCCGCCGCACGAGGACGCCCCGGCCCGCGCGATCGCCCGGGCGGTCGTCGCACGCGGGTCACCGTTCCACGGGTGACAGGATGACGAACTGAGGAGGCGCCGTGAGGATTGCCGTTGCGGGTGCGACGGGGGTGGTGGGCCACTACGCCGTGGCGGCCGCCCGGGCTGGCGGGCACGACGTGGTCGCGATCTCGCGCGCGGCCGGGGTGGATCTGACGACCGGGTCCGGCTTGGCGTCGGCGCTGAGCGGCGCGACCGTGGTCATCGACGCCTCGAACACGGCGAGCGTGAAGCGCTCGGTCGCGACCGACTTCTTCGTCACGTCCGCCAGGAACCTCCAGTCGGCCGCGCACGCCGCGGGGGTCACCCGGCTCGTCGTCCTGTCCATCGTGGGCGTCGACCGCGTTCCCGGCTACGCCTACTACGACGCGAAGTTGGCCCAGGAGCGCGAGGCCGTGAGGGGGCCCGTCCCGGTCACGATCGTGCGGGCGACGCAGTTCTGCGAGTTCGCGGGACAGATCCTCGCGCGCCTCAGCTTCGGTCCGATGGCTCTCGTGCCGTCGATGCCGGTGCAGCCGGTCGCCGCCCGGTCGGTCGGGGAGTTCCTCATCGACCTGGCGGGTGGCGGCGCCAGTGAGTCCATGTGCGAGGTGGCCGGCCCCGAACGTCTGAACCTCGTCTCCGCGGCTCGCCGGACCCTTGGCCAGCGGCGTGTTCACCGCCTGATCGTCCCCGTCCGGATCCCCGGAGCAGCGGGTCGCGCCTTGCGTGACGGTGCGCTCCTCGCGTCCCCGACGACGCCGCTCATCGGACCGAGCTTCACTGAGTGGCTCGAGGGTCCGGACGTCGCCTCGTGACGAATGGCCGGGACCGCGCCTCGGCGCCTCGGGGAGCGAGTCCGGCCGCCGTCGTCGATGAAGTGGGCTAGGTACTGTGTTCCAGCGCCGCCCGGTCGAGGGCGACAACCAGGAGGGTGACGATGGCCAAGATGATCATCACGCACGACGTCGACGACGTCACGACGTGGCTCAGTTTCAAAGACGAGCGAGCCGGGGCAATCTCGAGCATGGGCGGGACGCAGGTCGTGGATCACGTGGCGAACGACGGGGGCAACTCGGTGGCGATCAGCGCCGACGTGGACGACGTCGCGGCCGTGCTGGCCGTTCTCGCCTCACCCCCTCCCGAGTTGGGCGACGCGATGGCCCGACACGGGGTGAAGCCGCCGCTGAGGATCTACGTCGAGGGCTGACCACGGCGCCGCGGTCTGGCGCCTCGCGCGACTGACCGACGCCGATCACCCGTTGGCCGTGGGCCCATCGTCCGACCTGGCCGCGTGCGTAGCATGTGGGCGTTGAATCGGACGGGTTGGCGATGACGACGCCGACCTCGATCCGCGGCGGCACTTCCTCGACACGCAGGAGCAGCGACGATGACATCCCAGGACACGTGGCGCTACATCCACCAAGAGCGCGCGGCGCTCGCGGACACCTGGGACACGCTGACGCCCGAGCAATGGGCGTCGCCGTCGTGGTGCCGGGGCTGGTCGGTCCAGGACGTGGCGGGCCACGTGCTCTCCGCCGCGGAGCAGACGCCGATGAACTTCTACCGCGAGCTCATGTCGGCGGGGTTCAAGTTCGACGTCTTCACCGATCGAGGCGCCAAGAGGCTCGCGGCGATCGGCCCCGCGGAGCTGTCGCGTCGCCTGCGGGCCCGGACGACGACGACCAACCACCCGCCGGCGCCGGTGATGGCGATGCTCGGCGAGATCGTGGTGCACGCCAGCGACATCCGCCGGCCGCTGGGTCTCGAGCACGCCGCGCCGATGGGCGCCCTGGTCGCGGTGGCCGACAGCTGGAAGAACTCGAACCTGCTCATCGGCGCGAAGCGCCGCATCACCGGCCTGCGGCTGATCGCGACCGACGCGGACTGGTCGCACGGGAGCGGCCCGCAGGTCTCGGGTCCCCTCAACGCCCTGGTGCTGGCGATGGTGGGCCGCAAGGGGGCGCACGTCGACCTCACGGGTGAGGGAGTGGCCGTCCTGGCGTCGCGGCCCTGACCCACGGCCCCGGCCGCCTCAGGGCGAGCGGATGAGGCGGTACCCGTGGGGGCAGTCGAGCCTGGTCAGGTTCATCGACGTGACCTCGAACCACGCGGCGCCGAGCGCGAGCGCGCACTGGTGCAACGGCGCGGCGGGGCCGCTCACGTGGGCCAGGGCCTAGGGACCCGACGGCGGCTTGAAGGTCACGACCGCCGATCCGGCCGGTGAGCCGGGGACCACGCAGATCTGGCCGATCGCCCCGACGCCGGGCATCGCGGTGACGCGCGTCCAGGGACGCGAAGCACCCGGTGAGGTTGGCGTCTCCGCGCACCCGCGCGAGGTCGTCGCGCCACGCCGCCGCGTGCCCGCGCTCGCGGTAGGTGTGCGACGGATGCGACAAGGCCACGGCCACGACGGGCAGCACGACCACCAGGGCGGCGAGGACGATCCACCCGCGGTGACGCTGGAGCGCCGAGGCGCCGCTGC
Organism: Acidimicrobiales bacterium; assembly: GCA_036745005.1. Taxonomy (GTDB): domain Bacteria; phylum Actinomycetota; class Acidimicrobiia; order Acidimicrobiales; family RAAP-2; genus RAAP-2. The sequence goes on from DAIOGY010000031.1 coordinate 6,529, forward strand.
CGTGCGTCGCGCTCGCCCCGCCGCCGGCCTCACCGCGCCGCTCGCGCGGTCCACGACGCCCGGTCCACGGCCCACGTCCAGTCGACGCCCTCGTCGCCGGGCGCACGCGGCTCGTCGGGGGTCTCGCCCTCGAACACGAAGCCGATCCGCGCGGGCACCGCGCGGCTGCGCAGGTTGGCGCGGTCGTGGTGGATCTCCACGCGGTTCACGCCATCGATGCCGAAGGCCGTCTCGGTGAGGGCGGTCGACAGCTCCGCGGCGTAGCCGCGGCCCACGTGCTCGACGTGGAGCCAGTAGCCGATCTCGAGGATCCCCTCGCCGCGGCGCTGGTGCAGCCCGGTGCCCCCGGCGACGGCGTCGCCGACGAAGACCCCGTAGACCGCGTCACCGCCCTGGGCCCACTGGGCGCGGCGCTCGGTGATGAACTCGACGTAGTGGGCGAGCGTCGGCTCCTCGGACGCCCAGGGCATCCAGGGGCGCAGGTGCGCCGCGCTGTCACTCACCGCCTGGGTCAGGGACGGGGCGTCCTCGAGGCGCCACACGCGCAGGGTGAGCCGGGGCGAGACCACGACCTCGGGGAGCTGCACCACCGTCCCAGGGTAGGGCGACGGCGTCGCCGGCTCAGGCCGTGCGCGCGATCAGCGGGAAGTGGCAGGCCACCTGGTGGCCCGGCGCGATGTCGCCGAGGATCGGCTCCTCGGCGGCGCACCGCTCCTGGGCGAGGGGGCAGCGCGTGCGGAAGCGGCAGCCGCTGGGCGGGTCGATGGGGCTGGGCGGCTCGCCCTCGAGCACGTCGCCGTGGGTGGGGGCGTCGGGGTCGGCCTCGAGGGCCGCGCCGAGCAGGAACTTCGTGTAGGGGTGGGCGGGTGCCTCGTAGAGGACGTCGGAGGGGCCAACCTCGCAGATCTTGCCCAGGTACATCACGGCCACGCGGTCGCTCACGTTCTTGACCACGGCGAGGTCGTGGGCGATGAAGAGCAGGGTCAGGCCGTACTCGGCCTTGAGGTCGGCGAGCAGGTTGAGGATCTGGGCCTGGACCGACACGTCCAGGGCCGAGACCATCTCGTCGCAGATCAGCATCTTGGGGCGCATGGCCAGCGAGCGCGCGATGGAGATGCGCTGGCACTGGCCCCCGGAGAACTGGCGCGCGTAGCGGTTGCCGTACACGAAGGGGTCGATGCCGACCTCGTTGAGGAGCTTGCTTACGATCGCCGAGCGCTCGTCGCCGGTCACCTTCTTCCAGCAGTCCAGGGGCTCGGCGACGATGTCCTTGACCCGGCGACGGGGGTTGAGCGAGCTGATGGGGTCCTGGAAGATCATCTGCATGCGCGTGCGCGCGTTGCGCAGGTCCCGGCCCTTGAGCCGCGTGATTTCGACGCCCTCCAGGTCGATCGTGCCCCGCGAGGGCGTCACGATCTTCATGAGCGCCTTGCCGGTCGTCGACTTGCCGCACCCCGACTCGCCGACCAGTCCCAGGGTCTCGCCCGCGAAGACGTCGAAGCTCACCCCGGCCACCGCGCTCACCGCGTGGCGGCCCTTGCCGAAGGTGACCGCCAGGTCGCGGACCTGGAGCAGGGGAGTGCGCGTCTCGCTCACGCCGGCCTCGCTCCGGTGGCCGCGAGGGGGTTCCAGCAGGCGAAGTCGTGGCCGGGGCCGGCGGCCCGGAGCTCGGGACGCTCCTCGTGACAGCGCGCCGTGGCGTAGGCGCAGCGGGGCGCGAAGCTGCAGCCGGCCGGCAGGCGCGAGAGGTTGGGCGGGCGTCCCGGGATGGCGCTGAGACGCGTGTGCGAGGGGCTGGTGACCTTGGGCGAGCTCTCCAGCAGGGCCCGCGTGTAGGGCATGCGGTGACCGTGGAAGATGTCGCGCGTCGAGCCGGTCTCGACGACGCGGCCGGCGTACATGACGATGATACGCGACGTCCGGGTCGCCACCACGCCCAGGTCGTGGGTGATGAGGACCACCGACATGTGGAGGCGCTCCTTGAGCTCGTCGATCAGGTTCAGGATCTGGGCCTGGATGGTCACGTCGAGCCCGGTCGTGGGCTCGTCGGCCATGAGCAGCTGGGGCGAGCAGGCCAGCGCCGTGGCGATGACGACGCGCTGGCGCATCCCGCCCGAGAGCTGGCCGGGGTAGGCGCGGTAGCGCCGCTGTGGCGAGGGGATCCCGACGAGCTCGAGCAGCTCAACGGCGCGCGCCCGCGCGTCCTCCTTGGACATGCCCAGGCGCACGCGCAGCGCCTCGTCGATCTGGCGACCGACGCGCATCACCGGGTTGAGCGAGGTCATCGGGTCCTGGAAGACCATGGCGACCTCGGTGCCCCAGTACTTGCGCTTCTCGGCCTCGCTGACGCCGACCATCTGGTGGCCGTTGAGCAGCACCGACCCGGTCACGGTCACGTTGGTGCGCGGCTGGAGCCCCATGATCGTGCGCGCGAGCACGGTCTTGCCCGAACCGGACTCGCCCACGATGCCGAGCGTCTCGTTCTTGTCCAAGGTGAGCGAGACGCCCCCGACGGCCGCCAGGGGTCCGGTGGCGGTCTCGAAGGTCGTGGCGAGGTCCTCGACGACCAGCAGGCGCTCGGCGTCGCTCACAGCTTCGCCTCGGTGACGTCGAAGTGGCTGCGCAGGCGGTCGCCGATGAAGTTGAGGCACAGCAGGAACAGGCACAGCGCCAGGGAGGGGAAGAAGACCAGCCACGGGTTCTGGGCGAGCACGGTGCGCGCCTCGTTGATCATGTTGCCCCACGAGGGCGTCGGGGGGTTGACCGACAGGCCGAGGAACGCGAGCGCGCCCTCGAGGGTGACGACGGTGGCGATGCCGATGAGCAGGAAGGAGATCCCGATCGGGGCGATGTTGGGCAGGAGCTCCTTCATCAGGATCCGCCGATCGGTCGCGCCCTGGACCTTGGCCGCGACGATGTAGTCCTTGGTGGCCACGGCCATGGTGGCCGTGCGGATGACGCGGTAGACGAGCGGGATCGACGCCAGTCCGATCACGATGATGATCTTGAACATCGAACGCGGCGTCCAGAAGGAGAGCACGGCGATCACCGCGACGATGGCCGGGAAGGCCAGAAGGATGTACATGAAGGCGGTGAGGATCGAGTCGAAGCGGCCGCGCCGGTAGGCGGCGAGCATGCCCAGCGGCGCGCCGACGCCGAAGCCGATCACCATCGCGCCGGTGCCCACCGCGATCGAGATCCGCGAGCCGTAGACGACGCGCGAGAAGATGTCGCGCCCGAGGTCGTCCGTGCCGAACAGGTGGTGCAGCGAGGGATGGGCGTTGATCGTGTTGAAGTCGCCGTAGAGCGGGTCGTGCAGCGGCAGGACGTTGGCGAAGATGGCCCCGAAGACGTTGAGGCCCAGCCAGCCCAGGCAGATCCAGAACAGCGGCCCGAGCCGGTCGCGCTTCACGGGATCCTCGAAGAGCAGCTCCGCCCCGGCGATCTCACTCACGGCTGATCCTCGGATCGATGAGATTGACCGTGAAGTCGAAGAAGAAGTTGATCAGCACCACGCCCACCGAGACGACCAGGACGATGTCCTGGACGAGCAGGTAGTCGCTGGTGTTGATCGCCGCGATCAGGGTGTAGCCGAGCCCGGGGATCTGCAGGAGGTACTGGACCACGAAGCCGCCGGCCAGCAGGCCGCCGATGTTCACCCCGGCGGTCCCGCACAGCGCGACCGACGACGGGCGAAAGGCGTGGATCCACATGATGCGCCGCTGGCTCAGCCCCTTGGACCGGGCCATGGTGATGAACTCCTCCTGGAGCGTGGAGATGAGGTCGCTGCGCAGGACCCGGTAGTAGACGACGAAGCTGCCGATGGCCAGGGTGAAGGCCGGCAGGGCCAGGCTCTCGAGGTTGGCGATCCAGTCGGTGGTGAACGAGACGTACGACGCCGGCCCGGTGTTGGGAATGCCCCACTTGATCGAGAAGAGGAGCACGAGCAGCACGATGATGATGAACGGCGGGATCGAGAGCAGCGTGAAGCTGCCGGCCCCCAGCAAGCGGTCCAGGGCGCCGTCGGGCTTGCGGGCCGAGCGCATGGCCATCGGGATGGCGACGCCGAAGGCCAGGACCTGGCTGAGCCCGATGAGCTCGAGGTCGATCGGCAGGGCC
>DAIOGY010000032.1:0-10576 GCA_036745005.1 Acidimicrobiales bacterium
TGGTGAGCACCGACAGGGGTTGGTGGCGGTGCACCAGCAGCATGACGAAGGCGAAGATCACCAGGCCGACGATCTCGAAGAGCACTCCGGTATTGTTGACAATCGACACGACCTTGACGCTGTAGATATTGAGCACCGTGATGACCACCAGGGTGATGACCGCCACCCAGATCTGGTTGTCGATTGCACCCGGGTTGAGGTGCCACCCCATGAGATAGAGCATGGGCAGAATCGTCAGCGGCAGCGTCACCACCACCGCGGTCACGGTGAGGATGCCCGCGAAGATGTAGATCCACCCGGTCGCCCACGAGTAGCGCCGACCGGCCAGGTACTTGGTCCATTGGAAGACCGATCCCGCCACCGGGTAGTGGCTCGAGACCTCGGCGAAGTTCAGCGCGATGATGAACTGACCCAGGGCCACCAGGGGCCACGAGAAGAAGAAGACCCCGCCGAGGGTCGTGAGCCCCAGTGCGAAGAGCGTGAAGATGCCCGTCGAGGGCGAGATGTAGCTGAAGGCCGCCGCGAAGGAGCTGAAGAGCCCCAGCGTGCGGTGAAGCTCCTGCTTGTAGCCGAAGGAGGCGAGATCCTGCTGGTCGGACTGCCCCCCGCTCACACTTCCGACGCTGCCCGCATCCGACATGTCCACCCCCCGGTTGGTCCGGCCCCTCGGGCCCGGTTGAGTCGCAACCTACCAGAGGGGTTCGGAATTGTCTAGACCTCATGATGGCCGCACGCGCCGCCGGAGGTGGGGATTTCGTCAGGACCGAACGGGCCGCGCGATCTAGGCGGCGCTGGGCAGCGGGGCGTCGATCCGGCGTCGCGAGCGCGTCGAGGCCAGCGCCACGCCGGTCGCGGCCGTGAGCACCGCGCCGACGAGCAGGCCCACGCGCGGGTTGGACGCACCGATGATCAGGCCGATGAGGGGTGCGCCGATCGGCGTCGTGCCGAGGAACGCCATTCCGTGCAGGCTCATCACCCTCCCGCGCATCTCCTGGCTCGAATTGAGCTGCAGGGTCGCGTTGGCCGTGGAGACGAAGGCCACCGAAAATGCCCCCGTGGGCACGAGGAGGATCTCGGCCCACAGGATGGTCGGCGCGAGGGCCACCGAGGTCATGAACGCCCCGAAGCCCAGCGCGAGCAGGGTCAGCAGAGTCAGCGTGGGGCGGGCCCGATGGGCCACGAAGAGTCCACCGATCATCGCGCCCAGGCCCATCGCCCCCATCAGGATCCCGTAGTGGGCGGCCGTCGCCTCGTGGAAGGTGGTGCGCGACAGCAAGGGGAGCGTCACGGTGAAGTTGAAGGCGAAGGTGCCCACAACCGCGACCGCCAGGATCACGTGGCGCAGCTGGGGCGTCGCCATCGCGTAGCGGAGACCTTCGCGCAGCTGGCCGCGCTGGCGCTCGACGATCGCCATGGGCAGGAACTCGGACTTTCGCATCAGGGCCAGGGCGACGAGCACCGCCGCGTAGGAGCCGGCGTTGGCGTAGAAGCACACGGCCGTGCCGGTGATCGCAATGAAGGCGGCGGCGATGCTCGGGCCGATGAGGCGACCGGAGTTCATCAGCACGCTGTTGAGACTCACCGCGTTCGTGATGAGGTCACGACCCACCATCTCTTGGACGAAGGCTTGGCGCGCCGGCACGTCGAACAGGTTGACGACGCCCAGCAGCGCGGCGAGGACCCACACCGTCGTGACCGTGACGTGACCGGTCGTGACCAGGACGCCGAGGACGAGGGCGAGGACGCCCGCCGAGGACTGGGTGATGTAGAGAATCCGGCGCTTCTCGTTGCGATCCGCCACGAGCCCGCCGTACGAACCGAACAGCAGGATTGGCACGTACTGCAGGGCCACCGCCACGCCCAGTTCGACCGAGGAGCCGGTGAGCTGGAGGATCAGCCAGCCCTGGGCGACCGACTGCATCCACGTTCCCGATACCGAGATCAGCTGGCCGACGAAGTAGAGCCGGAAGTTGCGCACCTTAAGCGCGGCGAAGGTCCTGGACGACATCTCCTTGGCCGCGCTCACGGGCGATCCACGAAGTACTCGAGGAGGGTGACCAGTTCCTCGGCCCGGCGCCGATCCGCGTTGGCGAGCGTCAGCAGGGTCTGCTCGAGGAACTCGGTCTTGCGGTGGCGAATCGAGTTCAACTCGCGTCGACCCGCCGGAGTGAGGCGGATCCGCGTGCTGCGCCGGTCATCAGGGTCCGGGGCGCACACGACGAGCCCGGACTCCTCCATGGCCTGGACCAGCCGGGTGACCGATGGCGGCTGGACCTGTTCGGCCGCCGCCAAGTCACCCAGCGTGGGGCACCCGAGATTCTCGACCGAGGCCAGCATCGACGCCTGCGCCGGCGAGATGCCCCCGAGCGCCGAGGCCCGCAAGCGCCGGTTGAGGCGCGTCACCGCACGGCGCAGCCGCGCGGCGGTCTCGTGGGAGTCGGTCGTATCCATTAGTTCACCTAACTAAATAATATCGTACGCACGCACCTCCGTGACGCGGGGGTCCATGGTCAGAGCTGGCGGTAGCGCGGGACGTAGCCGCCAGATCCCAGGGCCATGGAGTCCTCCGGATCCATCGAATCGTCGACACCGCCGACCACCTCGGTCACCCACGGCAGGCGGTCGGTCAAGATCCGCTCGACGCCACCCTGGAGCGTCGTCGACGAGATCGCGCAGCTCGAGCACGCACCCTGCAGCTGGACCTCGACGACCCCGGTCTCGACGTCGGCGCGCACGAGCACGAGGTCTCCCCCGTCGGCCTGCACGGCCGGACGCATGAGATCCATCAGGGCGTTGAGCGCGGCGAGGCGCTGGCCCCGCTCCTCGTCCGACAGGTCCGTCACCCCTCCAGTCTGCCGTGCGCGTGGCCCTTCGTGCCCGCCGCAGGTCGGTAACCTCAGTCCGTGGAACCGGCGCAGACGTGGGCGGTGGACGACATCGACCTCTCGGACCTCGAATTCTGGCGGCGCCCCTGGGACGAGCGCGAGGCCGCGTTCGTCGCCCTGCGTCGAGACCGCCCCATCGCGTTCTTCGACGAGCCGGTCGTGGAGGGCTCGGCGATCACGTTCCCCCCCGGTCCGGGCTACTACGCGCTGACGCGGCACCGCGACGTGGCCACCGCGTCGCGCCACCCCGAGGTCTTCCTCTCCGGTCCCGGGGCGGTGTCGATTCTGGACCTTCCCACCGAGATGGTCGAGTACTTCTCCGGCATGATCTCGACCGACAACCCCAAGCACTCGCGGCTCCGGCGCATCGTGTCGAACGCCTTCAGCCCGCGCAACGTGCGCGCGGTCGAAGACGCCGTCGAGCGCGTGGCCGACGACCTGGTCACCCGGGCGCTCAGCGGCGGGTCCGGCGACTTCGTGGTCGACCTCGCGGCGCCGCTCCCGCTGCGCATCGTGTGCGAGATGATGGGCGTGCCGCCCAGCGAGTACGACACGGTGTTGCACTGCTCGAGCGTGATCCTGTCGATGGGCGACCCCGACCTCATCCCCGAGGGTCGTGACCCCATTGTCGAGGTGCTCGAGGCTGGCGCCACGCTCACCGCGATCATGGAGGAGCTCGGGGCGCACCGCGTGGAACGCCCGGTCGACGACATCACGAGCGCCCTGGTGAACGCCGAGATCGAGTCCGAGCGCCTGACCCACCAGGAATTGGCGTCGTTCTTCGTGTTGCTCGTCGTGGCGGGCAACGAGACCACGCGAACGGCCCTGGGCCACTCGCTGTGGGCCCTGACCCAGCACCCCGACCAGAAGGCCCGTCTGGTGGCCGACTACGAGTCGCTCGTCGCGACCGCGGTGGACGAGATCGTGCGGTGGGCGTCGCCGGTGATCTGGATGCGGCGCACGCTGGCCAGTGACTACACGTTGTCGGGCGTCGACCTTGCGGCGGGCGACAAGGTGCTGCTCTTCTACAGCTCGGCTAATCGCGACGAAGAGGTCTTCGCCGATCCGTTCGTCTTCGACGTCGGGCGCTCGCCCAACGACCACTACGGCTTCGGCGCACCCGGACCCCACTTCTGCCTCGGCGCCCACCTGGCTCGCCGCGAGATCTCCGTCATGTGGCGCCAGCTCCTGCGCCGCGTGCCCTCGATCCACGCCGCCGGTCCACCGGCGCAGCTGCTGTCGAGCTTCATCAACGGGATCAAGTCGCTGCCCTACGACTGGTGATTCCCGAGCGTCAACTGGGCGCTCGCGCCGCGACGGCCTCGTCGAAGGAGCGCAGGGCGCGCGGCCCCCAGACCGTGCCCGGCCCCCCGTTCATCGAGATGGCCACGCCGATCGCCTCGGCGACCTGCTGGCGCGTGGCCCCCTCGCGCGCCGCCCCGCGGGTGTGCGCGACGATGCAGCCGTCGCACTCGCGCGTGATGGAGATCGCCATCGCCACGAGTTCCTTCATCGCGCTCGAGAGCTCCCCCGGGGCCATCGCCGCGCTCGACAGCTCCGAGTAGCCGCGCAGCACGTCGGGGATCAGCGAGCGCAGCTCGAGCGCCGGTCCCCGCAGTTCTTCACGAATGGGGTCCATGTGGTCCATACCCACCTCCGAGGGCGAGCGTAGCCAACGGCGCTCGGCTCGATTCGCCCGCGGCCATTTCTAGGATGATGTCGTGAGCGTGATCGACGAGCTGGTGGCCCACAACCGCTCCTACGTCGAGCGCCACGGCCACCGCGAACTCGCCACCTCGCCCCAACGTCGACTGGCCGTGCTGACCTGCATGGACTCGCGACTGGACCTGTTCGGCGCGCTGGGCCTCGACCTGGGAGAGGCCCACCTCATCCGCAACGCCGGCGGCCTCGCCACCGAGGACGCGGTGCGGTCCCTGCTGCTCAGCCAGCGTCTCCTGGGCACCCGCGCGGTCATGGTCATCCACCACACGCGCTGCGGACTGGAGTCCTTTGTGGAAGAGGACCTCGCCGCGGAGCTCGAGGCGACGCTGGGCCAGCGTCCGCCCTTTCGCCTCGGCGCGTACCGCGACGTCGACGCCGACGTCCGCGCGACGGTGGCGGCGCTCGCCGCGTCGCCGTTCGTGGACAACACCGAGGTTCGCGGCTTCGTCTTCGACGTCGACGGCGGCGCGCTGCGCGAGGTGCTACTCGCCTAGGAGCTTCTTGAATCCCTGGTGGCTCCGGTCGTAGCCGAGGGCCAGGTAGAAGCGGTGCGCGTCGGCGCGCACGTTGCGGCTGGTCAGCTGGATCCGGTAGCAGCCGCGCTCGCGGGCCAGCGCCTCGGCGGCGTCCAGCAGGGCCGAGCCCACGCCGTGCCCGCGCCGGTCCTCGCGCACGTGGACGCTCTCGACCTCGCAGCACCAGCCACCGGTGTGCTGGAAGTGGGGGAAGACCATCACCTGGGTGACGCCCACGACCTCGCCGGCGACCTCGGCCACGAAGACGTCACCGAGGCGGCGCCTCGTCTCGACGACGGCGTCCCAGTAGGCGCTGATCCGCTCGGGGTCCTCGGCGGCAACGGACAGGGTCCCGGCCGCCACCAATTGAGCGGCCGCGGCGACGTCACCTTCCTCGATGGGGCGAACGTGGGTCGCCGTCACGCCCGAGGATCGATCGGGGTGAGCACGCCCACCGAGCGCTCCACGACTTCAGCGGCGTCGAGGCAGGTGTCCTCGCGAAAGAGAGTCCCGATGATCTGTGCGCCCGTCGCCAGCCCGTGGGCGACGCCGGTCGGCACGCACGCGGCCGGCAGGCCCAGCACGTTGGCCGGCAGGACGAAGCGGAAGGTCTCGACGACCTTCATGGCCGATTCGGCGTCCAGAATGTCGAAGCCGTGCTCGAAGGGCGGTTGCGTCCACGTTGGCCCGACGACCAGGGGATAGTCCTGCATGAAGCCTCGCCACGCGCGCGCCACTCGGTACCGTGACTGGTGCATCAGGTAGTGCGACTCGGCGGTGGGCGGCGGGAACTGCACGGTGGTGAGCTCCAGGAAACGTCGACCGCCCTCGCCCAGTAGCGCGTTCAGGATCGGGGCCTCCACGCTGAGATTGGTGACCGCCAGCTCCGTCCAGGCCAGGTAGCTCTCGAAGAGCATCGGCGGCTCGATCTCGACGACCTCGTAGCCGGCGTTGGCCAGGGCGCGCCCGGCGACGCGCACGCCCTCGGCCACGTCGGGGTGGGTGTCGCCGCCGAAGGGCTCGGGGACCAGGGCGACGCGACGCGGCACCGGCGGACCTTCGAGGGGCGCGTCGATCGCCTGCGGGTCGAAGGGGTGCGATCCCATGACGCACTCCAACCCGACGCGCACGTCGCCCACGTGGCGCGCCAGGACGCCCTCGACCGACATGACCTGGCTGTGGTGGCCGGGCTCGAAGGGCGCCGTGCGGTTGCCCTGGGGCACCCGTCCGCGCGACGGCTTGATCGAGGCGATCCCGCACGCGTACGCGGGGTTGCGCAGCGACCCGCCGAGGTCGTTGCCCAACCCGATCGGGCTCATGCCAGCGGCGATCGCCGCGGCCTCGCCACCTGACGAGCCCCCGGCGGTCAGCCCGTGGCGCCACGGGTTGTGCGTGGCGCCGTAGAGCGAGGACTCGGTGTTCACTCGCAGTCCGAGGTCGGGCATGTTGGTGCGAGCCAGGACGACGGCGCCCGCGCGGCGCATCGCCTCCACGGTCGGGGCGTCGACGCTGGCCATCACGTCGGCCAGCGCCTCGGTCCCCTCCGTGGTCGCGTAGCCCGCGACGTCCAGGTTGGTCTTCACCGTAAAGGGCACGCCGTGCAGCGCCCCGAGCGCCGCGCCCTCGCGCACCGCGGCGTCGGCCGCCTCGGCGTCGCGGCGCACCTCGTCGGGACGCACCTCGACCACCGCGTTGATCGCGTCGTTGACCGCGTCGATACGGGCCAGGTGGGCGTCGGCGACCTCGCGCGAGCTCACCTCGCCGTCGCGGATCATCGCGGCCAACGTCACCGCCGACATCTGCCAGAGCTCTCGTTGCACGTCGCCTCCGCGTTCGATTCGCGGTCATTCTGTCACGTCGGACCGCGCAGGTCCTTCGAGGTCAGCCGAAGCGGCCGTTGATGTAGTCGAGCGTCCGGGGGTCGGTGGGGTCGTGGAAGATCTTCTGGGTGGGACCGAACTCGATGAGTTCTCCCGCGCGGTCCTCGCCCATCAGCAGGAACGCGCAGTCGTCCGAGACCCTCAGGGCCTGCTGCATGTTGTGGGTCACGATGACGATCGTCACTCGGTTCTTCAGCTCGCCCATAAGGGCCTCAATCGCCTGGGTCGAGATCGGGTCGAGTGACGACGTGGGCTCGTCCATCAGCAGGATCTCCGGCTCGACGGCCAGGGCCCGCGCGATGCACAGCCGCTGCTGCTCGCCGCCCGACAGCGTCACCGCGTGGGCCCTCATCCGCGACGTCACGCTGTCCCAGAGGTTCGCCGCCACCAGCGCCGACTCGGCCGCCTCGTCGAGCAGCGACTTCTTCTTGATGCCGTTGAAGCGCAGGCCCGACACGACGTTGTCGTAGATCGACATCGTGGGGAACGGATTGGGCCGCTGGAACACCATGCCGATGCGGCTGCGCAGCAGCGTCGTAGGCAGGTTGCCGTGGTAGACGTTGATGTCACCGAGGGTGATGTCGCCCGTGACCACCGCTCCCTTGGTCAGGTCGTGCAGTCGGTTGAGCGCGCGCAGCAGGGTCGTCTTTCCCGACCCGGACGGCCCGATCAGGGACGTCACCTGGTTGGCGGGGACGTCAAACGTGACGTCGCGCACGGCGGTGCGCCCGCTGAAGGACACCGCCACGTCGGTGAGGCGCATGGCGGACTTCTTGGTCAGCGTCGTTGTCGCGGTGACCACTGGCCCGCCCTCTCTCGTCTCGATCGAATCCATCAGCTGCGCCGTTCCCTTCTCATTCTGGCCGAAACCAGTCGACTCGCAAAACTGAACACCATCACCAGGAACACCAGGGTGAGCGCCACCCCCCAGGCGGCCGCGCGCTGGCTGGGGTACTGCGAGCCCGAGTAGCCGTACGTCAGGAGCGGCAGCGCGGACATCGGGTGCAGCGGGTTCCAGTTCCAGGTGTTGGAGACCGCCGGTCCCACGACCAGCAGGATCGGCGCGGTCTCGCCCACCGCACGTGCCAGCGCCAGCAGGACGCCGGTGAGGACCCCGGGCATCGCCACGGGCAAGATCACCCCGCGCGAGACCCGCGAGCTGCGTGCTCCGAGGGCCAAACCGGCCTCCTTGAGCGTGCTGGGCACGCCGCGGAAGGCCAGCTCGCTGGCCTTGGCGATCACCGGCACCATCAGTACCGCGAGGGCGACGATGCCGGCGAGGCCCGAGAACGTCTTCATCGGCACGACTACGTACTCGTAGGCGAAGACGCCGAGCAGGATCGAAGGAAGTCCCGTCATGATCTCGACGATCGCGCGCAGGAAGTTGCCGATCCTCGACGAGGTCTCCGAAAGGTACAGACCGACGATGACCGCGATGGGCACGGCCACGATCCCGGCGCAGACGTCGAGCACGAGCGTGCCCTCGATGGCGTTGCCCACGCCGCCGATGGCGTTCTGGGCGATGAGGCTGGGCTGCTGGGGCAGCTTGTGAAGGAACGCCCACGAGATCGACGGCAGGCCTTTGGCGATGAGCGCCCAGATCACCGAGCCGAGCGGCACCAGGGCCAGGAGGAAGGCTCCGACCAGCACTCCCGTGAACAGCCGGGAGAGCAGGGTCCGACGTCCGATGGTCTGGGACGCGCGTCGCTGGATCTCCTGGCGGCGCTCCAGGATCGGGTCGGGCGGCAGGTCGAGGAGGGTGGCCATCAGCGGGCGACCGCCTTACGCGTTAGGGCCCGGGCGCCCGCGTTGACGCTCGCCGTGATGACCATCAGGATGAGCGCCAACGCCGCCAGGGCGCCTCCCTCGTTGCCGGCGGCGTTGCCGAACTCGGTCGCGATCGTCGATGCCAGGGTCGCGCCAGGTGAGAACAGTGAGTGGGGGATCTCCGGATTGGCACCCACCACCATGGCAACGGCGATCGTCTCACCGAGCGCGCGTCCGGCGCCCAAGGCGATCGCGCCCAGTATGCCGGTGCGCGCGCTCGGCAGGACGACCCGTGTGAAGACCTGGCTGCGGGTGGCCCCGAGCGAGAGACCGCCCTCGATGAGCTCGTCGGGAACCGTCGCAATCACGTCACGGGAGATGGCGACGATTGTCGGCAGGATCATGATCGACAGCACGAAGCCGGCGAGCAGGATGCTGAACCCCTCGTGGGGACCGTTGAACGGCCAGTGATTGCCCGTCACGTGAGCCAAGAACGGCTGAACATGGTTGATGAACAGCGGGACGAGGAACCACAGCCCCCACAGTCCGTAGACCACCGAGGGCACCGCAGCGAGCAGCTCGACCAGCGATGCGGCGGTGGGTCGAAGCCGGCGAGGGATGAGGTAGAGCAGGGCCAGAGCCGACGCCAGGCCGATCGGCACCGCGATGATCAGCGCGATGACCGTCGTCGACATCGTGTCAACGATGAGCGGCAGGGCGCCGTAGGGCCCGGTTCCGGCGACCCACGACGAGCCCGTGATCATGTGGAAGCCGTAGGTGTGCAGAGCGGGCCACGCGGTCTTGACCACGCTCCACACGAACACCACGATGACCGCCCCGAAGAAGATGGCGGTTCCTCGCAGTACGAAGTTGTAGGGACGGTCCGATGTGGCCGAGCGACGAATTCGCTCGGCCACATCGGATGGGGGCGTCGGACTAGCCGGTGTGGCGGATGTCTCCATAGCCCCTTATCGTCGTCCCTCGCTGTGCTAACTCAGACCGAGCGCAGCATTGTTGTACGTCATCTGGCTGATCTGCGCGTCGGCCAGCGCCGTCACGTACGAGGGCAGCGGGACGTAACCCTGGAGCCGGGCCACGTTCTGGCCCCCGCCGCTGCCGCCCTGGACGCACCAGTCGAGGAATTTCGCGACCAACTTCTCGGAGTTGAGCGACGCGGTCACGCCGCCCAACGTGCCGAGGTTGTACCAGTCCGAGCGCACGATGGCCCAGCTGTATCCGGCGATCGGGTAGTCACCGGCACCCTTGCCGTTGACGATCGAGAAGTTCGACACCTGACCGTTGGCGTTCTCCTTGGGCGGGTTCGACGCGAAGGCCGCGGCGTCCGCGGCGATGGTCGTCGGGTTAAGAGAGACGTGCTTACCACTGGCGTTCACGATGACCGCGGCGGGCAGCGTGTGCTGGAGCAGGATGTAGGAGTACTCGACGTAGCCGATGGCGCCGGTCGTAGACTCCACCGTCGCGGCGACGCCGGCGTTCTTCTGGCCGCCGAGCCCGACGCTCGGGACCTCACCCTGCTGGAACGTCGTGCTGGGGTAGACCTCAGCTCCGCTCGCCGTCTTGAAGTTGGCTCCCTGGGTTTGGTTCAGGTAGTCCATGAAGATGAACGTCGTGCCCGATCCGTCCGAGCGGTACACCGGCACGATCGTGAGGTTGGGCAGCGCGCACTTGGTCGAGATCACCTTATGCTTCTTGTTCTTCTTCACCGTGGCGATCTTCGGATTGAGCTTGCAGATCGCGGAGTTGTTCCACTTGGTGATCGTCCCGTCGAAGATCCCCGCCAGCACCG
>DAIOGY010000033.1:0-10548 GCA_036745005.1 Acidimicrobiales bacterium
CGTCAACGAAGTCCTCATCGACGGCGGGGGCCACGGTGCCGACGAAGGCACCGGTGACCACCACCACCGTGTGCACGACCACGCCATCAGGCACCGTCACCTGCTACTAACGGCACGCGTCATGTTTCGAAGTGTGCGGGCCCGGCCCGGCGCAGGAGTGGAGGGAACCCGGGAGACAACTCCCCGTCAATTTTCGCGTCTTCACATGGCTCTCGCCGGGTCTCGGGACCTAGCCTGGGAGCAACGCCCGTCGGCCGTTGACCAAGGACACCCCCATGCGCCCTTCCCTCCCCGACTCGTCGCAGCGCCGCCGGAGGCTATCCCAAGTGCGCCACCTGACCCAAGCCGTGTTCCTGGGCTCGGGCATCGCATCGGGGCTGCTCGTGGGCTACGTCGCGCACGCCGCGTCCACGACAACGACCGCGGCGCCCCCGGCGCCCTCGACGTCGTCGGGTGCCCGCACCTCGGCGACCTCGCCCGCTGCCTCAGCCCCCGGTCTGACTACGACCACCCTCGCCGGCGCCGCGGGGTCACGACCCCGACACCAATCAACGTCGCCCGGGGCGTCACCTGCGTCGGGCTCCCCAACGGGCTCGGGCCCGACGACCACCGTGACGACCTCGCCGACCTCAGGTGCGGGAACCACACCGACGACCGCACCGGCGCCGCCGACCACCGTGCACACGACCGTGCCCACCACCCCGCCCACGACGGTCCCCGCGCCGCCGACGACGGTGCCGATCACCACCACCACGGTGTGCTCGACGACGCCGTCGGGCAAGACCGTCTGCACCTGATCCAATGAAGTTCCAAACCTGGGGGCTCAGCGGAACGCTGGCCACCCAAGACCCCGAGGACTTGGAGTTCGCCACGGCCAGGCTCTGGCACTGGATCGGCGCCATCGACGATGCGTGCAACCGCTTCCGGGCCGACTCGGAGATCTCGTTGCTCAATCGCCGCTCCGGAGAGTCGATCGAGGTCTCGGCGACGTTCGAGCTCGCGCTCGACGCCGCGTTCCGGGCGTCGGCGATGACTGACGGCCTGTGCGACCCGACCGTCCTGCCGGCCCTGCTCGCGCTCGGTTACGACCGCGACTACGACGACCTGGACGCTCGCGGCGACGTTCTGGTCGGCGACCTGGTGCCCGCTCCGGGAGTCGGTGCAGTCACCTGGGACCGCTCGACCCACCGCGTCACGCTCGCGACGGGCTGCCAGATCGACCTCGGAGCGAGTGCCAAGGCCCTTGCGGCGGACCTGGTGGCCGAGGACGTCGCGATCCGCGGCGGTGTCGTGGTCGAGATCGGTGGCGACGTCGCGCTCCGTGGGCGGGGTCCGGACGGTCCCTGGGCCGTGGGCGTGGGAGACTCGCTCGTGATCACCGGACGCGAACCCCGGATCTCCTTCGAGGGCGGCGTGGCGACGTCGTCGACCACCGCGCGCACCTGGCGGGCCGGGGGTCACCTCGTCAACCACCTCGTCGACCCGCGCACCGGCAGCTTCGCGCGGGGCCCGTACGCCACGGCCACCGTGGCGGCACGCGACTGCGTCAGCGCGAACGCCTTCGCGACGGCGGCGCTGCTGTGGGGTGAGGACGCTGGCTACCACGTGGCCCAGGCCGGCCTCTCGGCGCGGCTCGTGCGCCACGACGGCTCGATCGAGTTCGTCGGCGGCTGGCCCGCCGACGAGGGGGCCCCGTGATCGCGCTCACGTCGCCCTACCTGTGGTACACGACCCGTGCCACCGCGATCGTCACCCTGGTCCTCTTCACGCTCGTGGTCGCCCTGGGCACCTTCGTCGCCACCCGCGTGGGGGGCACCTACGTCGGGCGGTTCGAGGTGAACGAGCTGCACCGATCACTCTCCATGGTGGCGGTCGTCTTCCTGGCCATCCACGTCACGACGACCGTGGTGGACAGCTACGTGCCCACCGGCGTCCTCTCGGTCTTCGTCCCGTTGACCTCGGCCTACCGCCGCGTCGCTATCGGGGTGGGGGCCGTGGCCCTCGACCTGATCGGCGCGGTGTGGATATCCAGCCTGCTCAAGCTACGCATCGCCAACACCACCTGGCGCTTCATCCACTGGTTCAGCTGGCTCGCCCTGGCGACGGCCCTGGTGCACGCCTACCTCGCCGGGACCGACAGCCGCCACGGCTGGGGGCTGATCGTGCTCGTCGTCTGCGCGGTCGTCGGCCTGGCCTCCGCGGTGTGGCGATACCTCGGCCGGCCCACGCGCGCGGCGGGACGCACCGCGCTCTCGCCGCTCGCCCCGCGACCGGCCGGCGCGGGCCCCGCGCGCGGCACCGACGGCGCGGGCACCTCGACACCCCCGTCACCCGGCGCCTTCCCGCGCGCGCGGCGCCCGTCGTCGAAGCGGGGCCGGTGATGATCGACGCCGACACGCTGCCGCGCGTGCTCTTCGGCGCGTCGGGTCGCCCCCTGTCGCTGGCCCAGCACGAGATGACCTTCGGCGACGTCACTCGCGACGGCCCGATCCTCGACCACCTCGAGGCGTCCGGCCTCACCGGGCGCGGCGGCGCGGCCTTCCCGACGTTCCGCAAGGCCCGCCTGATCCGCGAGCAGCGCGGACACCACAAGCTGATGGTCGTCAACGCGATGGAGGGCGAGCCCGCCGCCCACAAGGACCGGACTCTGATCGCCACCAATCCCCACCTGATCCTGGACGGGGCGGAGTTCCTGGCGTCCGCGGTCGGCGCCAAGCAGATCGCCGTGTGCGTCTCGCGCGAGAACCCGACCGCGGTCAACAACCTCCAGCGCGCCCTGCACGAGCGCGAGCGCCGCCACCAGCGCGGCCCGCGGCTCGAGCTGCACACCCCGCCGCATCGCTACGTGGCCGGCGAGGAGTCCGCCCTCGTGCACTGGCTCAACGACAACGAATCGCTCCCCCAGTTCCGCCCCGGCCGCCCGCACATCCTGCGCGTGGGACACGCGCCCGTCCTGCTCGACAACGCCGAGACGTGCGCCAATGTGGGGCTCATCGGGCGCTACGGCGCCGACTGGTTCCGCGGCGTCGGGACCGACCAGAGCCCGGGCACGGCCCTGGTGTCGGTCTCCGGCGCGGTCGAACGCCCCCAGGTGGTCGAGGTCGCCCTCGGCACGCCGCTACGCGCGATCCTGCGCGCCGCGCACGCCGACGACGACCCCCAGGCGGTGCTGCTCGGCGGCTACGGGGGCTCGTGGATCGACGCCGCGCTCTTGGACACCCCCTACGCCAACGAGTCGTTCGCCGCCCACGGCGTGAGCGTCGGGGCGGGCGTCGTGATGGTGCTGCCGCGCGCGGGCTGCGGCGTCGTCGAGACCCAGCGCATCGTTCGCTGGATGGCCAACGAGAGCGCGCGCCAGTGCGGCCCCTGCGCCTTCGGGCTACCGGCGCTGGCCGAGGACCTGGCGCACCTGGTGGCCTCGGGACGCGACGCGCCCGGCGCGTTCGAGCGTCTGAAGGAACGATGCTCGGTGATCGAGGGCCGCGGCGCCTGCCGCCACCCCGACGGGGTGGTCCGACTGGTGCGCTCGGCGCTGGGCGTCTTCGCGCGCGACCTCGAGGGCCACGTGCGCGGCGTCGCGTGCGCGGCGAGCCGATCGGCGTCGCACTACGCGACGGTGCCCCACCTCGAGCGCGAGGAAGAGCTGGTGTGGGAATGAGACGGCGCACCGGTGGATTCGTCCTGCGCGTCGACCCGATCCTGTGCGACGGCTTCGGCCACTGCGCGGAGCTCGCGCCCGACCTGGTGCACATGGACGAGTGGGGCTACCCGATCCTCACCCGTGACCCGGTCCCCTTGGCCAACGTGGCCGCCCTCGAATCGGCGCGCTACGCGGTGCGCGGCTGTCCTCGCCAGGCCCTGCGCATCGAGCGAGTCGCCGATCCGGCCTGAGCGGCTTTGTGGGCCCGAAGGCCCACCGAGTAGAGTCGTACGAGCCATGGGATCACTGATCAAGAAGCGCCGCAAGCGGATGCGCAAGAAGAAGCACAAGAAGATGCTCAAGCGCACCCGCTTCCAGCGGCGCGCCGCCGGCAAGTAGCTCAGTCCGGCGCCCGGCGCGGCGCCGTGGTGGTCTGGCAGAAACGCAGGGGACCCTCGGGGCCCTTGACGTCCCAGGAGCCGCGAGCGGGCTCGAGGTGGCCGGGCACGAACATCGACGAGCCCGACCCGGCGAGGCGCACCTCGGGCCCGACCTCGGTCCGCACCCAGTCGAGGACCGCCGCCAGGCGCGGCTCGGCGCGCCGGGCGGGCTCTTCCAGGTGGTTCTCGCCGCGGGGCCGCCAGCCCCCGGCGGTCATCTCGTCGTAGGCCCGGTAGCACGCCCCGGTGTCCACCGGGAACGACGGCCACACCAGGGTCACCGGCCGAGCCTCGAAGGCGAGGGGCGTCACGCGCTCGCCGGCTCCCTCGACCAGCGCGCGTCCGCCCACCTGGCAGAAGGGGACGTCACCGCCCAGCGTCAGGGCCGACGCGGGACTCACGCCCCCGGCCCAGCGCAGGATGGCCCCCGCGTCCGAGCTCCCGCCGCCCAGGCCGCCCCCGACGGGGATGGACTTGACCAGGACCACCCCGGCGCGCCGCCCGACCAGGCCCAGGGCCCGGGTGACCAGATCGGTCCCGTCGGCGGGCACGGCGCGCGCGTACGGGCCCCCCACCACCAGGCCGTCGCCGGACTCGTCGAGCTCGAGCACGTCGGCGAGCTCCAGCGACCACATCTCGCTGCGCAGTTCGTGCAGCCCGTCGGCGCGGCGGCCCGCGACCTCCAAGAACCAGGTGAGCTTGGCCGGGGCGACGAGCGTGGTCACCGCGCCGCCGCCAGGCGCGCGAACTCCTCGAGGGAGAGCTCCTCGGGCCGGCGCGTCGCGTCGAGTCCCGCGCGCTCGAACACCCCCTCGGTCGCCCACTCGGCGAGCGAGCGCCGCAGCATCTTGCGCCGGTGCGCGAAGGAGGTGCGCACGACCTCGAAGAGGGCGGCCTCGCTCACCACCTGGGGGCTCACGCGCACGACGGGGCGTCGCACGACCTCGACCAGCGAGGACTCCACGCGCGGGCGCGGCAGGAAGACCGACGCCGGCACGCGGCCGACCACGCGGGCGTCGGCGAAGTACTGCACGCGCAGCGACACCGCTCCGTACGCGTCGTCGCCCACGGTCGCCGCCAGGCGCTCGGCGACCTCGCGCTGGACCATCACGACCATGCGGGTCACGAGGGGCACCTCTTCGAGCAGGTGGAGCACGACCGGCGTGGCGACGTTGTACGGCAGATTGGCCACGACCACCGCGGCTCGCCCGCCGAGGATCTCCCCGTAGTCCGCGCGCAGCGCGTCGGCGTGGTGCACGCGCACGCCGTGGGGCTCGACGACGGCGCGCAGCGGGGCCAGGAGATGGCGGTCGACCTCGAGGGCCTCGACGGTGGCGCCGGTCTCGACCAGGGCCAGGGTGAGCGACCCCAACCCGGCGCCGATCTCCAGCACCAGGTCGGTAGGCCCCACGCCGGCCACCCGAGCGACGCGGCGCACGGTGTTGGGATCGACCACGAAGTTCTGTCCGAGCGCGCGCGACGGCGAGAGTCCGTGGGCGCCCAAGAGGGCTGACAGCTCGCTCTTCGTGTGGGTCACCAGGAGACCTTCACCCGCACGACGCCGCGCCACAGCGGCGCCAGCTCGGCGAACTGCGTCTGGTTGAGGTCCACGACCCGTCCGTCGCCGCGGCCCTGGCGGTCGGTGACGACGCACACGATCGTGCGCCCGTTCGCCAGGTCGCGCACGTGGATGCGCGTGCCGAAGGGCAGGTACGAGGTCGCGCAGCGCCCTGGGATGTACGAGTACCACGTGGCCAGGCCGACGCGGTAGCGCACGGGCTTGCGGGGGGCTCGCTTCTTCACCGTCGTCACCGTGGCGTGGACGGTCGTCGTGGTCGCGGCAGTTGTCGTGGTCGCGCTCGTGGTCGTGGTCTCGCCCGGATAGGTCGTCGTGGGGGCGGGCGCCGTCGTCGTGGTCGCCGGACGGGTCGTCGTCGTTCGCGGGGGCCGCGTCGTCGTGGTCGCGGGATGCCGCTTCCTCTTGTGGACGGGCCGGTGGGTGCTGGTGGTCACCACGACCGAGGCGTGCCAGCGAACGGGCGTGCCGGCCCGAGGCGTGACGGCGGTGGCGGCGACCCACTTCCCGGTGGCGCTGCCCGGGCCGCGGGTCGTGAAGTAGAGCTGGGCTCGGCGCATCGCGGCGAAGACCTGGGCCCTCGTGAGCCCGGCGACGCGCGGGACCCGCCGCAGGGCGTGGCCGGGCTGGCGCGACGTGGTCAGCGTGACCGTCGCGTGCCAGGCAACGCGGGTGCCCGCCCGGGGCGTCTCGCGGGTCACCGTGCGCCAGGTGCCGTTGGCGCCGCCCGGGCCCCGGGTCGTGAAGTAGAGCTGGGCGCGGCGCATCGCGGCGTAGACCTCGGCCTTGGGCAGGCCCACGACGTTGGGGACGACGCGCGGGGCGTGCGAGGTGGCGCCTCCCGCCGGGGGGAACGCGGGCAGGACCAGCGCGGTCGCCACGATCACGGCCACGCCCGCCATGGTCCACGGACGCCGATGCGCCCGCGGTCGTGCTGTCCTCAGATCTCCACCCTCCGCCAGGACCACGGGCCGACGCCCGCCTCACAACGCTAGGCAACCGCCACCCCGGCCGCAATCCGGTGCGGTCAGAGCACGACAGGCCTTGTCAGGGGCGCCCCCTAGGCCCGCGTGAGGTTGAACAGGCGGGCCGAATTGGCCGCGGTGGCGGCGCGCACCACCGCGACGTCCTCGTCGCGCAGGCGGGCCACGAACTCGCCGACCGCCACGACGAAGGCGGGCTCGTTGGTCCGGCCCCGATGCGGCACGGGAGCGAGGAAGGGGCTGTCGGTCTCCACGTGGAGCCGATCGAGCGGCACCAGGCGCACCGCGTCGCGCAGTCTCTCGGCGTTCTTGAAGGTCACGATGCCCGAGACCGAGATGTCACACCCGGCGTCCAGACAGTTCTGCGCTTCCTGGGGCGATCCGGTGAAGCAGTGCACGACGCTGCGCTCCGGAGTCCCCTCGGCGCGCAGCACGCCGAGCAGGTCGTCGAACGCGTCACGGGCGTGGATGACGAGGGCCAGTTGAAGCTCGTGGGCCAGACGGACCTGGGCGGCGAACGACTCGAGCTGGCGGGACCGCGGCGAGTGGTCGTAGAAGTAGTCCAGGCCGCACTCGCCGATCCCCACGAGGCGGGGGTGGCCCGAGCGCGCCAGCTCGGTGATCGGCGCCAGGTCGTGCACAGCCTCGTGAGGGTGCAGGCCCACGGTCGCGTAGAGATCGACCACCGCGTCGCCCTCAACGAGCGCCAGGGCCTCGCGCGAGGTTGTCTCATCGGTCCCGATGATGATCGCGCGACTCACGCCGGCGTTGCGCGCCCGCATCAGGACCGCGGCGACCTCCAGGGGCGGCTCGCCGTCGTCGCCCATGAACTGGTCCTGCAGGTGGCAGTGCGCGTCGGTCCAGCCGCTCACGCGTCGCTCACGATGCGCGGGAAGAGCGGGTCGCCTTTCTCCACCGTGAGCCCGCCGGGATAGCCGCCCCAGTTCCCGCTCTCAGAGAAGGGCCGCTGGGTCGGCGTGGCGTCGAGTCCGAGTCGCCGCCACATCTCGGCCGCGACCGACGGCATGGCCGGCGACACGAGGACGGCGACGAGGCGGATCGCCTCGAGGGCGTCGCCGAGCACGACGTCGACGCCGGGCCCCCGTGGGGCCCGCCACGGTTCGTGCAACTCGAGGAAGGCGTTGGTGGCACCGACGAGCCGCCACGTTGCTTCGAGCGCGGCGTGGGGCGCGAAGCGGTCCCAGCAGGACGCGGCGTCGCGGACCACGTCGTCGGCCGTCGCGCGCAGCCGCGAGACCGGCGAGGGCGCCGGGCCGACGCCGTCGCACTTGGTGCCCACGAGCGTGGCCACGCGGGCGACCAGGTTGCCCAGGTTGTTCGCGAGGTCGGTGTTGTAGCGCTGGGTGATGCCCTCGTGGGAGAACTCGCCGTCGTTGCCCAGCGCCGTGTCGCGCAGCAGGTAGTAGCGCAGCGCGTCGACCCCGAACTCGTTGGTCAAGAGCACCGGGGCGATGTCGGTGAGGCGGACCTCACCGGCCGCGGCCATGGTCTTGGACAGCTTCTGACCCCCGACGAGGAGCCAGCCGTGGACGTGGACGTGGTGGGGCGGCTCGAGCCCCGCGGCCATGCACATGGCCGGCCACCACACGCAGTGGAAGCGGATGATCTCCTTGCCGATCAGGTGGTGCGACGACGGCCACCAGCGGGCCACCTCGTCGGGGTCGCGACCGTACCCGATGGCGGTGAGGTAGTTGATGAGCGCGTCATACCAGACGTAGAAGACGTGTCCGTCGTCCCAGGGCACCGGCACCCCCCACGAGATCGAGGTGCGGGTGATCGAGATGTCGCGAAGACCGCCCTTGATGAAGCCGAGGGCCTCATTGCGCTTGGTGTCGGGCGTGACGAACCCGGGGTTCGCCTCGTAGAAAGCGAGGAGTCGTTCCTCGAAGGCGCTGAGGCGAAAGAACCAGTTCTCTTCCTCCATCTCGACCAGGGGTCGACCGTGCACCGGGCACTTGCCTTCGTCGCTCGCCTCGTAGGAGTAGTAGTCCTCGCAGCTCACGCAGTAGAGGCCCCGGTAGACGTCCTTGTAGATGTAGCCGTTGTCGTGGATGGCGCTCAGGAACGTTTGGACGCTCTCGTAGTGACGAGGCTCCGTGGTGCGGATGAAGTCGTCGTAGCTGACCTCGAGCGCGTCCCAGGCCTCGCGGAAGCGCACCGATGTCTCGTTCGCCCACGACCGCGGGTCGACGCCGTGGGAGGCCGCCGCGTCGGCGACCTTCTGGCCGTGTTCGTCGGTGCCGGTGAGGAATCTGACCTCGTCACCGACCAGGCGGTGCCACCGGGCGAGCGCGTCCGCGTTGACCGTCGTGTAGGCGTGGCCGACGTGCGGCACGTCGTTGACGTAGTAGATCGGCGTGGTCACGTAGAAGCGGCCCATCCGTCAAGGTTACTGATCGACCTGGCGAGTTCCCTCGTCGCGCAGCTCCAAGGCGACCTGGTAGGCGGCGCGGTGAGCGACCCCGAGGTCGTCGACGACCGCGGACGCGGCGTCGCGCACGCTCGCGCCGCGAGCGAGCTGATCGACCAGTGCGGCGCGCACCGTCGCGTCGTCCGCCCGGGTGCGCGGGGCGCCGGCGAGGACGACGACGACCTCGCCGAGCACGTCGCGCGCCGCCACTATCGCCGCGACCTCGCGCAGCGATCCTCGCATGACTTCCTCGTGCACCTTGGTGAGCTCGCGCACCACCGCGACGCGGCGCTCGGGGTAGCGCGCCGCGAGGGCGCCGAGGGTGGCGGCGAGACGCTGAGGTGACTCGAAGAACACGACCGTGCGGTCTTCGTCACCCCATCGTTCGTACGCGGCGTCGCGCTCGCCCGCGCGGCGCGCGAGAAAGCCTTCCATGACGAAGGAGTCGCCTCCGAGGCCGCTCACGCTCAGCGCCGCGACGACCGACGACGGCCCGGGCGCGGTGGTGACCCGCAACCCGGCGCCACCGACTGCCGCGACGACCCGCGCGCCGGGGTCCGAGATCGTCGGGGTACCGGCGTCGGTCACCAGAGCGACGACCTCGCCGCCGCGAACGCGCTCGACCACCTCAGCGCAGAGGCTCGCCTCGTTGTGCTCGTGCAGGGACCTCAGGCGTCGCCGCGGCGAGATCGCGAAGGCGCTGAAGAGCGTCCGAGAGTGGCGCGTGTCCTCAC
Source organism: Acidimicrobiales bacterium (assembly GCA_036745005.1). Lineage (GTDB taxonomy): Bacteria > Actinomycetota > Acidimicrobiia > Acidimicrobiales > RAAP-2 > RAAP-2. The sequence continues at coordinate 9,805 of DAIOGY010000033.1, forward strand.
AGAACACGACGTCGGCGCTCTCGAGCACGTCCAGGGCCCGGCGGGTGATATCGCCCAGGTTCCCCAACGGCGTCGCCACCAAGATCAGCTCGCCGGGATGGTCCGTGCCGCGAGTCGGGTCGTGGGGCACGCTCACCTCGTCTGGCTCGATGCTGGCTCCACCCACTAAGATTGTCATCTATGTCAAAGCGGACCGTGAAGCGTAAGTTGCGCGCGAAGAAGAAGGCCAACCACGGCAAGAAGCCGAACTGCGGCCGCGGCTAGAGGTTCGCTACCGGGTCCCGTCCCACGCCTGGCCGCGTTCGGCCAACAGCGCCGCGAGTGCGCTGGGCGTATCACTGATCAGCCCGTCGACTCCCAGGTCCAGCAGCCGGGCCATCTCCAGGGTGTCGTTGACGGTCCAGACGTGCACCGCGACCTGCGCGGCGTGGGCCGCCTCGACGAAGCGCTCGTCGACCACCGTCACGTCGCCGAAGGTGGCGGGCACCTGGAAGGCGCACACCGGCGGGACGACCGGCACGCCGTCGTGCAGTGAGAAGAAGAAGGTCGCCGTCTCGGTGGTGGCCGCCGAGGTCGCGACCTCCGGCGCCAGGGCCCGAAAGCGCTGGATGGCGTCGTCGAGAAAGGATGCGACGATGACCGTACCGGTGAGCTCCAGACGCCGCAGCTCGTCGCTCAAGAGCTCCTCGTACCCTTCGACCGCGGGTGCGGTGCGCTTGATGTCGAGGTTCAGCAGCACTCCCG
>DAIOGY010000034.1:0-1441 GCA_036745005.1 Acidimicrobiales bacterium
GGGCTTCCACCAATTCTGGAATCCCGCGAGCAAGAAGGGGTACTCCGGCACGGCGATCCTGACGCGCTTCGCGCCGCTGAGCGTCGAGCGCGGCCTTCCCACGGCGCTGGTGAAGAAGCACGGCCTCGCCGACGACTCCTTCGGCAACGCCAACGAGGAGGGGCGGATGGTCACCGTTGAGTTCGACGACTTCTATCTGGTGAACGCCTACACGCCCAACGTCAAGGGCGACCTCACCCGCCTGGGACTGCGCCACCAGAAGTGGGACCCCGCGTTCCGCGCGTACGTGACCGCTCTGCGCACGAAGAAGCCGGTCGCCGTGTGCGGCGACCTGAACGTCGCGCACACCGACGACGACGTCGCCAACGCCAAGACCAACCGGGGATCGGCGGGCTTCACCGACGAGGAGCGTCAGGGATTCAGCGACCTGCTGGGGGCCGGATTCGTCGATTCGTTCCGGATCTTCACCCAGGGCGCGGGCCACTACACGTGGTGGTCCAACTTCTCCAACGCCCGGGCCCGCAACGTGGGATGGCGCATCGACTACTTCCTGGTCTCCGACAGCCTCGCGCCGCGCGTCCGGGCCGCCCACATCCACGCCGAGGTCATGGGCAGCGACCACTGTCCGGTCAGCCTCACTCTCGAAGCCTGAGACCTCGGCGCGCTCGAGGCGGAACGCTTCACGTCGGTCCGCGCGACACGGCCGCGTGACCCGTCAAGAAGTACCGCGAGACCCGCTCTCGCGCGCGGGTGATCCCGATGCGCGTCGAGCGCCCGACGTCCGGTGTCGCGGCGCCGTCATAGGGTCCCCGAAACGCAACCCTCGCCGGCGGCTCCGCACAGCAATCCACCCCGGAGTCGGCGCCGGTGATGCCCAGGGCGCGCGTGAGCCGACCGGGCCCGGACGGGTGAGCACGGCGCGCGCCGACCGCCACGTCGCCCTCGCCCACGGGGCAGATCTCCGCCGCGCGCAAGAGAACGGCGCTCGGCGTGCCCGATGCCTCGGTCACCACGTTCATGCACCAGTGCAAGCCGTAGATGCGATAGACGTACAGGTGCCCGGCGGGGCCGAACATCACCGCCGAGCGCGGGGTCGGACCACGAAAGGCGTGCGACGCCGGGTCGTCGCGTCCGCCGTACGCCTCGGTCTCCACGATCCGCGCGCGGACGTCGGAACCGTCGGAGTGCACGACCAGCGTCGCGCCGATCAGGTCGTGGGCCACCTCGTCGGGCGGTCGCTCAAAGAAGGAGCGTTCGTACATCGCCGTGGTCATGAGCCGTTACGACGGACCTGCGGCGACCCTGAGCAGCCCGTCGAAGTCCGCGCTGTCGAACTCGGCGACGGCCCGCTCGTACTTCACCATGCCCCAGGACCAGAAGTCGAAGTCGATCGAGGCCGCCCCGTCCTGGATCGACGCCCAGAGGGTCCACCCGTACTTCG
>DAIOGY010000034.1:1451-10266 GCA_036745005.1 Acidimicrobiales bacterium
GAGACCCTGCAGCCTCGCGCGCGCCACCTTGTCCGGGCGAGGGCCGCCGTAGTACGACGCGACGAGCTCGTCGAGCTGGCCGAGGCTGAGACCGCTCTCGCTCCAGATGTTCCCGAGCTCGAAGCACGGATCGTTGTTGCCCGCGTACTCGTAGTCGATGAGCCAGATCTTCTCGCCATCGTCGAGGAGGTTCCCCGCCAGGAGGTCGTTGTTGCACGGCACGGTCCCCTCGTCGGAGCGCGACAGCGCCGCCTCGATGCGCTGGACCTGCGGCAGGAACTCCCGGTAGCGCTCGGGCAGCCGGTAGCCGTGCGACTCGACGATGGACAGGTAGTAGGGCTGCAGCCGGAACATGTTGAACTCGTTGCGAAAGCGCGGCCCTTGGTGGAGCTGGCGACACGCCCCGGCCACCCTCGCCAGGTGCTCGCCGCTGCGCAGGTCCTCCTCGGTGAACGTGCGCGCCCGCAGGTAGCCCACGACGAGGACGCCGAGTTCCGGACGGTACTCCACCACCGGGGCACCGACCCCCGCCTCGGCCGCGGCCACCGAGTTGTGGTACTCGTTGTCCCGGTCGATCGAGAGAAGTCCGGCGTTCGCGGCGGCGATGCGCACCACGAACTGATCGTCGCCGGCGTCCACCTTCAGGTTGCGATTCGTCAGTCCGCCCGACAGCTCGTCGACCACGTACGACCGTCCCTTGAGGCACTCCAACTGACCAAGGAGCGGCGCGACGTCGTCCACCCGAACTAGTGCGACCGCGGGCGGAGAACGTCGTGCGCCCTCGGCCGTGTGCTCGTCATCTCCTCGGCCCCCATGTCGGTCGAACCGCGTGCTCGGAGCGGAGGTTACTCGGCCGGCCAGAGCGCCACTGCGCCCCGCGAGCCGCGGAGACGCACCCACGCTCCAGTGGCCGGGACAGTTTCGCGACGCGAGCATCTCACCACCGCGATTTCCGGATTAGAGTCCGGGCGCTGCCCCATCAACCAGGCCCGCTGGAATCAGGACGAACATGGATCTCCCAGAGCGGCGACGCGTCGTGATCATCGGGGGGGGCATCGTGGGATGCAGCATCGCCTACCACCTCGCCCGGCGCGGTGTCAGCGATGTCGCCGTCCTCGAGCGGCGCAACCTCACTGACGGCAGCACCTGGCACGCCGCCGGGCTGGTGGGCCAGCTGCGCAGCTCGGCCAGCCTGACTCAGCTGATGAGGTCGAGCGTCGCGACCTACCAGACTCTCGAGGCGGCGACCGGCTACGCCACGGGCTGGCGCGCCGTCGGCAGCGTGCGCGTCGCGTCGAGTCCGCAGCGCTGGGAGGAGCTTCGGCGCCTCGCCACCTCGGGTCGCAGCTTCGGCTTCGACGTGCACCTCGCGTCGGCCCGCGAGGCGCAAGAGCTCTTCCCGCTTCTCAACCTCACGGGCGTCCACGGCGCCACCTGGGTGCCGTCCGACGGGTACGCGGACCCGAGCCAGTTGACCCACGCGTTCGCCGCCGGGGCCCGGGCCGCCGGCGTCACCATCGTCGAGCATTGCCGGGTGAAGTCGATGGAGCGATCGGGCCGGCGCATTACCGCCGTCGTCACCGATCAGGGCCGCGTCGAGTGCGACACGGTGGTCAACGCCACCGGGATGTGGGGTGCCGAGACGGCGCGCCTGGCGGGCATTGACGTCGCGGTGAACGCGGTCGAGCACCAGTACGTCGTCACGGAGAGGTCGGAGGAGATCTCGGCGACGCTGCCGACCCTGCGCGACCCCGACGCCCGCTTCTACCTCAAGCCCGAGTCGGGTGCCCTGCTCGTCGGAGGTTGGGAGGAGGGCACCCGCGCCCCGTGGCGCACGATTCCGCGCGACCTCGGGCCGGAGCTGTTCGAGCCCAGCCACGGTCGCTTCGAGGCCCTCGGCGCGGGCGCCTCGCATCGGATCCCGATCCTCGGCGACCTCGGGATCCAGACGTGGGTCAATGGTCCGATTCCGTTCTCGCCCGACGCCGAGCCAATCATGGGCGTGACCGAGGACCTGGACAACGTGTTCCACTGCTGCGGGTTCTCCGCCGGGATCGCCGCCGCGGGCGGAGCCGGCGAGGCGATGGCCAACTGGATCGTCGACGGCGATCCCGGTGTCGACCTCTGGGACTTCGACGTGCGGCGCTTCGGAGCGCCGCACAACGTTCCGGCGAATCTCGAAGAACGCTCGATCAACGCCTACGCCACCTACTACCAGATCGCCTTCCCGAATCGTGAGCTGGTCGCGCCGCGTGGTCAGCGCCGCAGCGCTCTCTACGACGTTCTGGTGTCGCGCGGCGCGGTCCTCGGGTCCAAGTTCGGCTGGGAGCGGGCTAACTGGTTCGCGCCCACGGGCACGCCGCGCGTCGAAGCGCCCACCTTCGGCCGCAGCAACGCCTGGCCCCACATCGACGCCGAACACCAGGCCGTGCGTCACGACGTCGGCGTCGTCGACCAGAGCTCGTTCGCCAAGTACGAGATCTCCGGGCCGGGGGCGCTGCGTCTTCTCCAGCGGGTGGCCGGGGCCGACCTCGACGTGGCCGTCGGCAAGATCGTCTACACCCAGCTCCTGAACGCTCGTGGCGGCATCGAGGCCGACGTCACCGTCACGCGGCTCGGCGAGGACCGGTTCTACTTCGTGACCGGCAGCGGATTCGGCCGACACGACCTCACCTTCATCCTCCAGCACGCCCCCTCCGACGGATCAGTCGACGTGCGCGACGTCACCTCGGCCATCGGCGTCCTCAACCTCTGCGGCCCGGGGGCCCGCGACGTCGCCCAGCAGATCAGCTGGGCCGACCTGTCCAACGAGGCGTTCCCCTACATGACGGCGCAGCGAATCGACATCGGGCACGCCCCCGCGCTGGCGCTGCGGACGACCTACGTCGGCGAGCTCGGCTGGGAGTTCCACGTCCCCACCGAGTACCTGCGCGATCTCTACGAGCGGGTGGTGGCCGCCGGGGCCGCGCACGGTATTCGCGACGTCGGGTACCGCGCGCTCAACAGTCTGCGCCTCGAGAAGCAGTATCTGGCCTGGGCCGTCGACATCAAGGCCGACAACAACCCCTACGAGGCCGGACTCGGGTTCGCCGTGAAGCCCGACAAGCCCGAGCTCCTGGCCGGCCCGGCGCTGCGAACGATCCGCGACGAGGGTCCGGCGCGCCGGCTCTGCTGGTTCTCCGCCGACGCCGACGTCGTCATGCACGGCGGCGAGTGCCTCACCCACCCGACCGCGACGCTGGTGACCAACGTTCGCAGCGCCGGGTACGGCTACAGCGTCGGCCGCACGATCTTCTCGGCCTACGTGCCGGTGGCTCTCAGTCGCGACACGCAGTTCATCGTCGACGTCGCGACGGCCCAGCACCCGGCGACCCGTCACGACGGCCCGCTCTACGATCCGGGCGGATCGCGCATCCGCGCCTAGACCCGGGCCGTCGACCCGGCCGCCCTAGAGCTCGCTGCCGACGACCAGGCCGTCCAGGACGGCCTCTTCCACGGTGCGCGGCGCGGTGCAGTCCCCCACGCCGATCGCCTCGACACTGCGATCCGCGAGGCTCGTGAGCAGGTCCGTGACCGGTTCGTGGCCGCAGGCCAGGACGACTCCGGAGACACCGCGTTCTACGATCATCTCCTCGGTGAGGACGTGCTGCAGGTACACGCTGTCGTCGTCTATCCCGAACAGCCTCACCAGGGGCACGACGGTGATGCGCTCTCGTTGCAGCGCTCCCAGTGACGCGTCGCGCACGTACTGCTGGAGCTGTTCACCCGCGCCGTACCCGTTGACGCAGAGCGTGACGCGGTGCCCTCGGCCCGCCAGGATCCTCGCGACACCGACGCCGATCCAGTCTCCGTCGGTGTCCACGACCACGCTGTGGCCGACCGGCGGTGATCTTCCTTGGATGACCTGCCACGCATCAAAGATGTTCGGCTGGCCCATGATCTCGACCGGTGGACGATAGGGCCGCGCCCCCGTCGCCACGACGACCACGTCGGGTCTCTCGCGTTCGACGAGGTCGACGTCCACCGTGCTGTGCGTCACGACCTTCACTCCCGCGCGCTGGACCTCGGCGCGCAGATTCATCGCCACTCCCCCGAACTCGTCGCGCCCGGGGAGCATCTGGGCTAGCAGCACCTGGCCCCCGTAGCGGCCCGTCGCCTCGTGGAGGGTCACGTCGTGTCCTCGCGCGGCCGCGATCGCCGCGGCCTTCATCCCCCCGGGGCCTGCGCCGACCACGAGAACGCGCCGAGCCCTACGCGCCTCGCGGATCCGCCCGTACGCGAGCTCTCGGCCGGTCTCGGGATGCTGGATGCACGAGATCGCGAAGCCCGCGTGGAAGTGACCGATGCAGGCTTGGTTGCACCCCACGCACGCGCGGATGTCCTCGCTGCGGCCCGCGGCCGCTAGGTTGGGCAGCTCGGGGTCGCTGATGAGGGCCCGGGTCATGACGCAGGCGTCGGCCTGGCCGAGCTCGAGGATCCTCTCGGCCTCCTGGGGTTGATTGATCCGGCCGGCGACCATCACCGGCACGTCCACGGCGGCCTTGACCCGCTGGGCGAGCGGAGCGGTGTAGGCGTTCGCGTATCCCATCTCCGGGACGATGTGGCCGGAGCCGCTCAGGCCCGCCGACGTCCCCGTGGTCACGCTCAGGTAATCGACGAGGCCCTCGCGTGAGAGTTCGACGCACACGGCGAGCGCCGCGTCCTCGTCCAGACCCCCCGGATCGTGCTCTCCGAGCGACACCCGCAACCCGACCACGAACTCCCGGCCCACCCGCTCACGGGTGGCTCCGAGGACGTCACGCAGGAAGCGGAGTCGGTTCGCCGGGCTGCCCCCGTACTCGTCATCGCGAAGGTTCACCTTGGGGTTGAGGAACTGCGCGGGCAGGTAGCCGTGACTGGCGACGACCTCCACTCCGTCGAGCCCGGCTCGCTGCAGCCGAGCGGCCCCGGCCGCGAAGCCGGCCACGATCTCCTCGATCTCCGATCGCCGCAGCCTTCGGGGCGTGACGCGAAAGCGCTCGTTGGGCACGGCCGACGGTGCCAACGCGACGGGACGCGACCCGTCCTGGGACTCCATGACCTCGCGTCCCGGGTGGAAGAGCTGGCCGAAGACCGTCGCGCCGCGCTCGTGCAGCGACGAGGCCAGTCGCGTGAAGCCCGCAATGCACGAGTCGTCGTCGGCCATCAGGATGTGCGTCGTGTACCGGGCGGACTCGTGGATCCCGGCCACCTGGACGACGATGAGTCCGACGCCGCCGTCGGCGCGAGCGTTGTGGTACGCGATGAGCTGATCGGTGACCTCACCGTGATCCACCATCACGGTGTCGTGGCCGGACGACACGATCCGGTTCCTGATCGTGCATGAGCCGATGGCGAGCGGACTCAAGAGGCGGGGGTAGGGCGTCACGACCCTGGACTCCAGTTCTGCGTTCTCGTACGTCGCGCGAGACGGCTCCGGCCGTACTCTACCGAGGCGCCACTAGCCACACTCTGGAAGCGCACGGCTCACTGGCGCTCGACCACGAACGCTCCGAGGCGCGTTCGCCGACGTCGGATACCTGGGCAAGGCCTCGACGCTGCACGCCGTTGGACGACGCGTCGACTACTCGGCCGAACCCGCCGCGACGGGATGGCCGTCGGCAGTGGCGCGGCGCGGCAGCACCCAGTTCGGTCGAGGGAAGTGGCAGGTGTAGCCGTTCGGGTAGCGCTCCAGGTAGTCCTGGTGTTCGGGTTCGGCCTCCCAGAACGGTCCCGCCGGGGCGACCTCGGTGATGACACGACCGGGCCATAGCCCCGACGCCTCGACGTCGGCGATCGTGTCCGCGGCCACGCGGCGCTGCTCATCGCCGACGTAGAAGATGGCCGATCGGTAGCTCGGGCCTGTGTCGTTGCCCTGGCGGTTCACCGTGGTGGGGTCGTGGATCTGGAAGAAGAACTCGAGGATCTCGCGATAGGACGTCACGGCTGGATCGAAGACGATCTCGATTGATTCAGCGTGGGTCCCGTGATGGCGGTAGGTCGCGTTGGCGACGTCGCCTCCCGAGTAGCCGACGCGCGTCGACAGCACGCCCGGGCGCTTGCGGACGAGGTCCTGCATACCCCAGAAGCACCCTCCGGCGAGGATCGCGGTCTCGGTGGTCTCACTCATGGTCATGCCCTCCCCTCGGTCGACGGGCCATCGAACAATCGGCGGTACTCACCGTACCCTTCGGCCTCGAGGTCGTCGTACGCGACGAACCGCAGGGCGGCCGAATTGATGCAGTAGCGAAGCCCGCCCTGGTCGACCGGCCCGTCGTCAAAGACGTGGCCCAGGTGGCTATCCCCGTGGGTGGATCGCACCTCGATCCTGGTCATCCCGAAGCTCCGATCCTTCAGCTCGGCGACGTTGGACGGTTCGAGCGGAGCGGTGAAGCTGGGCCAGCCGCAGCCGCTGTCGAACTTCGAGGTCGACGCGAAGAGGGGCTCTCCGGACACGACGTCGACGTAGATCCCCGCCTCCTTGTGGTCCCAGAACTCGTTGCGGAACGCCGGCTCCGTGCCCCGCTCCTGGGTGACGTGGTACTGGCGCGGGGACAGCCGCGCGATCGCCTCGGTACTGGACTCATAACGCTGGGTCACGTCGTCTCCTCGTGTTGACTGGGGGGCTCTGCACGGCCAGACGCCGCACGACGCCGCCGCCCGGGTCAGCGCCCGTCGGATCGGTCGCGTGGCCTTCGACCACCGGTGTCCAACGCCATAACTGTCCCCCATCGGCCCGTCGCGTTACAGCGGGAAGGCCCGGCGCCCCGCGTCAACTTTTCAACGTCTCAACAGGGACTTCACACCTGAATCACATCTTGCGGTTCTACCGTGAGGTTGTCCCCCGAAAGGAACATCATGAAGACCACATCAATCCGATCCATTGCGGCGCTCAGCATCGTCGCCGCCCTCGGGATCGGACTCCCGACCGCCGCGTTCGGCGACTCGACCACGACGACGACCGTCGCCGCCAAGGCTGCGACCGCGTGGACCACGTGGCGGGCCAGCTGGATCATCTACATCCACGGCCTCCAGGCGATCAACTCCACCTACCGCTCGTCGGTGCGCAGCGCCCGCGTGACCTACTGGGAGGCCCTGGCCGCAGCGACGACCAAGGCCGAGCGCGAGGCGGCCCGCGCCGCCCTCGAGACGTCGTTGGAGGCCGCGCTCAACACCCGGGTCACGGCGATCACCGCGGCCGGAAACCCGCCCGCACCGCCCGCTGGCTACAACGGCACGACGTACGTCCTGGGTCTCCAGGCCGCCAACATCGCCCGGCGTGCGGCAGTCGCCGCCGCGGAATCGGCGTACGCGACGGCGCTCGTCTCGGCCACCTCCTCGGCCCAGCGCCGCGCTGACCGGCTGACCTTCGTGGCCGCGGTCGACACCGCGGACGCAGCAAGGATCAACGCGTTGATTGCCTTGGGCACTCCCCCCAAGCACCCCGGCCAGCCGTCGTCATAGGTTGACCCCCCAGAAAGGGCGCCCTCTGGCGAGGGCGCCCTTTCTGCTGTCCTGACGAGAGACGGCGGGTCGAGGACGACGCGCGGTCGGCGCCGGGCGATCCAGTCGAGTCGCTGGTCGAACTGACGGTCGCGTCGAGAACCCCTCATCGGTCCCTCGAAACGTCCGGCCGACCGGTCGGAGAGGGCTCAGTTCTTGGCGGTGGATCCCGTCGCCGCCATCGTCGTCTGGGCGTCGATGGCCTTGCGAAGAAGGTGCGACAGCTGCGAGCGCTCCTCGGGGCTCAGCGCACCCAAGATCTCGTTCTCCAGGCTCTGCTGGGCTAGCTCGGCCCGCTCGAGGGCGCGTCGCCCCTTGGTCGTCATCGACACGAGATTGCTCCGACGATCGGAGGGGTCCCGGCGTCGCCCGACGAGATCATCGGTCTCCAAGTCGTTCAACAAGAGCACGCAGTAGTTCGCGTCGATGCACAACCCCTCAGTCAGGGCCTGCTGGGTGACCTCGTCGAAATCGCGAAGGTAGGAGAGGACGGCCAGCTCCTTCAACGTCTGACCCAGCAGATCGGGCGTGCTGCGACGGTTGATCAGTCGCGTCAACTGCACGAGCAGCAGGATCGGCCCCGTCGAGGAATTTTCTTCCATCGGTTCTAATCGTAGCGAGTAGTCGATAATCATGCTATAGTGATTATACCACTTTATCGATGGTACTGAACCTCTGATTAGTGGTTCCACTGTAGCAACGGAAGGCACAACTCATGTCACTACTTTCCCCCCTTTCATCAGGAACTATTGAGAGACGGCGCTGGATCGCCCTCATCGTCGTCTGTCTGGCGATGCTCATGAACGCCCTCGACTCCTCAATCGTGAACGTCGCCCTGCCCTCGATCCAACGCAGCCTCCACTTCTCGCCTTCAGGTCTCACCTGGGTGGTCGACGCCTACCTCATCGCCTTTGGCAGCTTCCTCCTGCTCGCCGGACGCCTCGGTGACCTCATCGGGCGAAAGAAGGTGTTTCTCACCGGCGTGACCATCTTCACGCTGTCGTCCCTGGTGTGTTCGCTGGCCACGAGCCAGGTGATGCTGATTGGCGCGCGCTTCCTGCAAGGTCTCGGCGGCGCCGTGTCGACGTCGGTGATCGTGGCGATCATCGTCACCGAGTTCTCAGGGGCGGCCGAGCGCGCCAAGGCGATGAGCGCCTACCTGTTCGTCGCGGTCGGTGGCGGCTCCATCGGCCTGCTCGTGGGCGGACTCCTGACCCAGGCCGTCAACTGGCACTGGATCTTCATCATCAATGTGCCGATCGGGATCGTGACGCTGATCTTGGGGGTCGCCCTG
>DAIOGY010000035.1:0-10176 GCA_036745005.1 Acidimicrobiales bacterium
GACCGGCTGCCCACCGACGACGACCGTGAGCGCCTCGAGGCGCTCCACGACCAGCCCTTCGAGATCCTGGCCGTATCGTTCGTGCGTTCGGCCGTCGACATCATCTCGACGCGCGCGGCCCTCGACCGCGACGACGTCATGGTGATGGCCAAGATCGAGACGAGCGAGGGCGTCGAGAACCTCGACGAGATCATTGGCGTGTGCGATGCCCTCATGGTCGCGCGCGGCGACCTCGGAGTCCGTCTCCCGATCGAAGAGGTCCCCCACCTGCAAAAGGTGATCACGCGCCACGGCGTGAGGTTCGCCCGGCCGGTCGTGGTCGCGACCCAGATGCTCGAGTCGATGACGCACTCCCAGGTCCCGACGCGCGCCGAAGTCACGGACGTCGCTAACGCGGTTCTGGACGGCGCCAGCGCCGTGATGCTCAGCGGCGAGACCGCCATCGGGATCGATCCCGTGGGGACCGTGATCACGATGGACCGCATCGTCCGGCGCGCGGAGGCCTCCTTCGACTACGCGAAGTGGGGTGGATCGCTCGGTGTCCAGCACCTCGAGGACTCCAACAACCGTTCCCAGCGCGTGACCGCGGCCATCACCGGCGCGGCGTGGCGAGCGGCGATGGAAGAGCAGGCTGTCGCCATCGTCGCGTGCACCCGCTCCGGGATGACCGCCCGGGCGATCTCGCGGTTCCGGCCGCCGATGCCCATCGTGGCCATCACGCCGAGGTCGGCGACGGCGCGTCAGTTGCGCAGCTCGTGGGGCGTCCAAGAGATCTACCTCTCGCCGGCCACCGATATCGACGAGCTCTGTGACTTCGCGGTAGCGCAGTTGAAGCTGTCGGGACTCGCCAAGCCGGGCGACCCGGTGGTCGTGATGGCGGGCTCGGCGTCGGGCGGCGCGGCCATCACCGACACCGTGCGCATGATCATCGTCTCGTGAGGTTGCGGGGCGCAATATAACCGCGTCGTCGAGGGTGTGAATTGGGTGTCAATCTCTTTAAAAGATTCTGAGAATTATCCAATGACAACTTCGCAACACTTTCTGTCCGTCGCCGCCTGATCCTTACTGTCGTTTCGAAAGCTGTTACAACTTCGCGGTTGCGAGGGAGCCCATAAAGCCCTGCAAACACTGGGGTTACGTAGTTTGAGCTACTGCGTGTTCGTCGACGTCGGCTGTCGGTGACTCGTCGCGCCGACGGGCTGCCCCGCGGGGACCCGTTCACATTGCGTCTAGTATATAGACACGACTCACCGCGCGAAGTGCGCCCCTACTTATGGGCCATTGCGTCGAAAGTCGTCTGGGCGAATAGAGACGAGGAGTTGTCAATGAAGGAAAGCACGATTTTGGGCCGGGGCGGTCACGTCCTAGCGCGTCTGGTAGTTGCCGGATCGCTTCTGGGTGCCAGCGCTGTTGTCGGATTCTCCACCACCGCGGGAGCAGTCACCCCAGACTCCATCGTCGTCGTCCAGCCGCCTTCGAGCACAACAGTTGACGGCGTCGCAATCAGCCAGCAGCCAATCGTCAATCTTGACAGCAGCCCGAGTACCGTGGACACTTCCAACCACGACACCATCACGGTCACAATTACCTCCGGCGGTGTGTCGGCAACCAGCAACACCGCGACCGCTGCGTCTGGCGTGGCGACGTTCAGCGGCCTCACCCTCAACGCGCTGGTCGGTTCGTACACCCTCACCTACACCGACACCTCGAACGGTTCGGTGGCCCCGGTAGTCCTAGGCCCGATCGCGGTGACGGTCGGCAGCGCTTCGCAGCTCGTCATCGCGACCCAACCATCATCCGGCGCCGTCTCGGGCGTCGCCCTCGTGCGCCAGCCCGTGGTGAAGGTCGAGGACAGTGGCGGCAACGTCGTCACCAGCGTCACGACCGGATCGGCCACCGCGTCCATCCACACCGGCGCCGGGACGCTCTCCGGCGCGACCAGCGCCGCCTTCGTCGCCGGTGTCGCGACCTTCGCCGGCCTGACCCTCAACGGCACGTCGGCGACGTCCGACACCCTGAGTTTCGTGGGCGACTCCTTCACCTCGGTGGCGTCGAACACGATCACCTTGTCCAGCTCCGCGACGAAGCTCGCGATCACGACCGCGCCCTCGGTGACGGCCAGCAGCGGCGTGGCCCTGGCGACGCAGCCGGTCGTGACGGTCGAAGACGTGACCGGGAACCCGGTCCTCACTGACGCCAGCACTGTGACCGCCACCGTCAATCAGGGCGGGACGTTGACCAACGCCACCGCCCTCGTCGTGAACGGCGTGGCCACCTTCAGCGGCCTCGCCATCACCGCCGTATCGGGCACCGGCTACACGTTGACGTTCACTGACACCAACGCCGCGTTGACCTCGGCGGTGTCGGGCGCGATCTCCGTGACCTTCGGCACGCCCACCAAGCTCGTCGTCACCACCGAGCCAAGTTCCTCGACCGCCAGCGGTGTCGCCCTCGCGGCCCAGCCCGTGGTCAAGGTCGAAGACAGCGCCGGCAACGTGGTGACGTCGGTCACCACCGGCAACGCCACCGCGGCGATCAACTCCGGGGTCGGCGGCACGGTCAGCGCGGGATCGACCGCGGCGTTCAGCGGCGGCGTCGCGACCTTCGCGGGCCTGACGATCACCGGCGTGCCGGGGAGCAGCTACACCCTGGTGTTCTCGGGCGACAGCCTCACGGCCGTCGACGCCACCGCGATCCTGATCAAGACCGCCCAGGCCGCCTTCACCGTGTCGAGCGTGCAGGGCTTCTACGGCCGCGCGCTGACGCTCACGGCGGCGGGCGGGTCGGGCACCGGCGCCGTCACCTTTGCCGTGTCGAGCGGCGGCACCGCCACGGGCTGCCTCGTGACGGGCGCCACCCTCACCTTCACCAGCATCGGGACCTGCATCGTGACCGCGACCAAGGCCAGTGACGCGACGTACCTGAGCGCGTCAACGGTCGCCACGACGGTCACGGTCATCTACCTGCCCATCCCCGGACCGGTGCGCGTCACCTTCGCGAAGAACTCGAGCAAGCTCACGAGTGCGGGAAAGATCGCCCTGACGGCGTTGGCCACGAAGCTGACCTCGCACACGGTGGTCTCCGTGATCGGCTACGCCAAGGGCAACCTGGCGCTGGCCAAGCTCCGCGCGAGCGCGACGCTGCACTTCCTGTACGGCAAGGTCAAGGTCAAGGGACACCTTCACACCGACCGCAACTCGTCGCTGTCGGCGGCGAGGGTCGTCACGATCGCGCAGTAGCCTGCGCACCCTGTCGGGGTCGGCCCGGCAAGCGCCCTTGCGGGCCGGCCCCGTTTCAAAGTAGGCCAGACGCCTCCAGTTTTCAGGCATCGGACGACCTCTCGGAGGTTGCCCCCGCCGGAGCGTGACGTGGGGTGCCGCGGATGGCACGGCACCGGCGAACAGGGTTCGGCTCCTACGGGATGGAGAGGTCGCGATTCTGCGCGGCCTGATCGCGCTGCTCTGGCGTGAGGTCGGCCTCCTTCACGGGGACCACCAGGGTCCAGTGCTTGCCCACCGGGCAGTACTGGAAGCGCGCCCACCCGAGTCGCACCGCCTTGATCGACGCGCCGGGTATCCACAGCGTGGTGAAGAGGTGTCCCTTGCGGCAGCGTGCGATCGTGCGCCCCCCGAACCCGTAGCCCATGCGACGCCCGATCGCGGTGATTGCGATCAGGATGACGGCGACGGCGACGAGGATGCTGATCGCGGTGGCCACGTCATAGGGTACGTCGGCTGAATCGGCCGCCGGATCGCCGCGCTGGTGGCGGCCCTGTGACGAGCGAGCCTGCTTCACGGTGCCCTCGGCGAGACTCGAACTCGCGCACATGGCTTCGGAGGCCAATGCTCTATCCTCTGAGCTACGAGGGCCGCGGTACCACACTACCGGAGCGTTTCTCACGCCTCCCGAGTCGTGAAGTGACGACCTCTAATGTTCGGGTATGAGTGACGCGCCACTGCCCAGGTCGCTCTTGCCCGACTCGGCAGAGATACTCGAGGACGACGTCACACTCGCGGGGGTGTCGTTGCGCGACCTCGCGGCCACCTTCGGCACGCCGCTCTTCGTCTACGACGAGGCGACACTGCGCTCGCGGGCGCGAGAGGCGGCCAGCGCCTTCGACGATGGTGTGGCCTACGCCACCAAGGCATTCCTCTGCGGCGCCATGGCCCGTCTCGCCTTCGAAGAGGGTCTCTGCCTCGACGTCGCGACCGGCGGCGAGCTCGACCTCGCGCTGCGATCGGGCGTGCCGGCCAGCCGGATCATCATGCACGGCAACAACAAGGCCCACGACGAGCTCGAGCGCGCCGTCGCGGTCGGCGTTCATCGCCTCGTGGTGGACAACTTCGATGAGATCGCCCGGCTCCGCGAGCTGATCTCGCCCTCTCGGCCCCTCGGCTGCCTGGTCCGCGTGGCCCCGGGCGTCGAGGCCCACACCCACGAATACGTGCGCACGGGCCAGGACGACACCAAGTTCGGCTTCTCGCTCGCGTCGGGCGACGCTCGACGGGCGATCTCGATGCTGCGCGAGGTGCCCGGCGTCGCCCTCCACGGCGTGCACGCCCACATCGGGTCGCAGGTCTTCGACGAGTTCGCCTACCGCGAGACGATGGCCATCCTCACGGACTTCACCCGTGGCGACGGCTTTGACGAGCTGTGCGTGGGCGGCGGGCTCGGCGTGGCCTACGTCGAGGGGGAGTCGGCTCCGTCGATCACGAGGTGGGCCGCCGCGGTGCGCGAGGCCGCCCGCGACGCCGGACTGGATCGCGCGGTGCGCCTGCTGGCCGAGCCGGGTCGGGCGGTCGTCGCGCAGGCTGCCATCACCCTCTACCGCGTCGGCGCGGTCAAGCCGGTCGAGGCGCGCGTCTACATGGCGGTCGACGGCGGGATGAGCGACAACCCGCGGCCGGTCCTCTACGGGTCCGGCTACGAGGCCTTCGACGTCGCCGCCCCCCGCGCGCGACGACCCCAGCGGGTGCGCCTGGTGGGCAAGCACTGCGAGAGCGGCGACGTCCTCGTCGACGAGGCCGTCCTTCCCGCGTCGACCGGCGTGGGCAGCCTCGTCGCCACGCCGGTCACCGGCGCGTACGGCTACTCCATGGCGTCGAACTACAACCGCGTGCCGCGCCCCCCGGTGATCTTCGTGGCCGACGGTCACGCGCGCGAGGTCCTTCGCCGAGAGGACTTCGAGGACCTCGCGCGTCTCGAGGTCTCTTAAGACGCCGCGAAGGTCGCATTAGCCTTGACCCATGGGATCGCCGACTATTCGCGTGGGTGTGGTTGGCGCCGGTTTCGTCGGCGGCGCCCTCGTCGAGCTCCTGGTTGACCCGTCGCGCCACGACGCGCTGGTCGACGCCGCCACCGCTCCGCTGGAACTCGTGGGCGTCGCGGTTCGCGACGCGTCTAAGTCGCGTCCGGGGGTGCCGTCGGACCTGGTGACGACCGACGTCGAGGGCCTGCTCAGCCGCGACCTGGACATCTTGGTCGAGGTGGTGGGCGGCATCGACCCCGCGCGCGGCTACATCGAGTCCGCGCTGGGCCGGGGCATCTCGGTCGTCACCGCCAACAAGGCCCTGATGGCTGAGTCGGGCACGCAGCTGGCCCGGCTCGCCCACGAGCACGGCGCCGACCTCTTCTATGAGGCCGCGGTCGGTGGGGCCGTGCCCATCCTGCGCGCGTTGCGCACCTCGCTGGCCGGTGAGCGGGTCGAACGCGTGATGGGCATCGTCAACGGGACGACGAACTTCATCCTCTCCAAGATGACGAGCGAAGGGTCGGACTACGCCGAGGCCCTGGCCGAAGCCCAGGCGCTGGGCTACGCCGAGGCCGATCCGACGGCCGACGTTGAGGGCTTCGACGCCGCGGCCAAGGTTCAGATCCTCTCGTCGCTCGCCTTCGGCACGGGGCTCGCGGGCGAGGAGATCTCGCGCGAGGGCATCACGGGCGTGCGCGCGGTGGACGTGGAGTTCGCCCAGCGCGCGGGCTACGTGATCAAGCTGCTCGGGGTGGCCGAGCGAGTGGGCGACCACGGCCTGTCGCGCCGGGTGCACCCGGCCTTCGTGCCGTTCGAGCACCCGTTGGCCGCGGTGCACGGGGCGATGAACGCCGTCTTCGTCGAGGGAGCGAGGAGCGGACCGCTGATGTGGCTCGGCCAGGGCGCCGGGGGCCACCCGACCGCGACCGCGGTGCTCGGCGACGTGCTGGACGCCGCGCGCAACCGCGTCAGCGGGCGCCACGACATCCCGTTCCGGGTGGTCACGACGCTGGCCAGCGTGCCGAGCGACGACCTGCGGGCCGTGTTCTACCTCAGCCTGGACGTGTTCGACCGCCCGGGGGTGCTGGCCAGCGTCGCCGGCGTGTTCGGCCGCCACGATGTCTCCATCCGGTCCATGGAGCAGTCGGGCGTGGGCGACGAGGCCCGACTCATGTTCTTCACCCACGAGGCCCTGACCGGCGACGTGCGCGCGACGCTCGCCGAGCTTGACGAGCTCGAGGCCGTCGACTCGATCGGGGCCTGCATCCAGGTGATCTCCGGTGGTGCCGAGTGATCGGCTGGGCGGGCTTGCTCCGTGAGTACGCGGAGTGGTTCGACCTCGCCGGGGTCGACGAGATCGTCACGCTCCAGGAAGGCAACACTCCTCTCCTGCACGCCGATCGGCTCTCGGAGCGCGTCGGCGCCGACGTCTGGCTCAAGTTCGAGGGGCTGAACCCGTCGGGGTCCTTCAAGGACCGCGGCATGACGATGGCGATCACCAAGGCCAAGGCGCAGGGAGCGCGCGCGGTGATCTGCGGCTCGACCGGCAACACGTCGGCCGCCGCCGCGGCCTACGCCGCCAAGGCCGGGATGGACTGCGTCGTGCTCGTGCCCCAGGGCAAGATCGCCCTGGGCAAGCTGGCCCAGGCGATGGTCTACGGCGCGACCGTGCTGGAGATCCGCGGCAACTTCGACCAGGCGCTCGACCTGGCGCGCGCCCTGACCAAGCCCCTGTCGATGACCATCGTCAACTCGATCAACCCCGACCGCATCGAGGGCCAGAAGACGGCCGCCTTCGAGATCGTCGACGTGCTGGGCCACGCGCCCGACATCCTGGCGATCCCGGTGGGCAACGCCGGCAACATCACCGCCCACTGGCGCGGCTTCACCCAGTACCACGACGCCGGACGATCCGACAGCCTGCCCAAGATGTGGGGCTTCCAGGCGACGGGCGCGGCGCCGATCGTGCTGGGCCACCCGGTGGCCAACCCCGAAACCATCGCCACGGCGATCCGGATCGGCAATCCCGCGAGCTGGATCCCGGCCCTGGAGGTCGTCCACGAGTCGCTGGGCGACATACGCGCCGTCACCGATGAGGAGATCCTCGACGCTTATCACTACCTGGCGCGCCACGAATCGGTGTTCTGCGAGCCGGCCTCGGCGGCGTCCGTCGCCGGAATCGTGAAGTTCGGGGTCCCCGAAGGCTCGACGGTCGTGTGCGTGCTGACCGGCAACGGCTTGAAGGACCCGGACACCGCCGTGGCGGCGAGCGCCGCGCCAACGGTCGTGGACGCGACGGTCGAGGCGCTGCTCGCCCAGTTGGGGTAAGCGCCCCGACGGTGTCGCGACGCGCTACACTGGAGGGGTCGTCCGCGACCGGCCTACTCGCCAGCGCGCGGAACTCCTTCCGGTGACGACGTTTCCCTATTTTCTTCTCCGTTGCTGCGGAACCACGCGGGCGGGGAGAAAGGATTTCCATGGCTATCAAGCCCTCCCCGGACCGCTCGGACCTCGAGTCCAAGTCCCGCGACGACCTGCTCACCATCGCCAAGACGAAGGGCGTGGACGTCGCGACGCGCGCGTCCAAGACCGCGCTGATCGAGGCCATCATGGGCGACGCCGACGGACCCTCGAGCAACGGCGCCGCGTCCAACGGCGACACGCCGTCGCGCTCCGTGCGCTCGCGGCGCACCGTGGCCACCCCCGATGACGACTTCGCCGACCTGCTCGGCGAGTTCGACGCCGACGCCGCGGTCGAACCGGCGCCGGCGCGCGCCGCCGAGGTCCTGCCCTCCGAGCGCCAGTCGCCGCCGCCGCGCTCGAACGCCGCGCCGCGCGCCGAGCGCCAGCCGCGCGACTTCAACGAGCCGGGCGGTCGCAACCGCCGCAACCGGCGCAACCGCAGCGGGCGCGAGCGCTTCGGCGGCGAGGCCCAGCCCGGCGCCGACCAGCCCTACGCGGGCGAGCTGATCGAGGTCGAGGGGCTGCTCGACCTGCGCGAAGACGGCTACGGGTTCCTGCGCACCAAGGGGTTCCACCCCTCGCCCAACGACGTCTACGTCTCGATCAACCAGGTCCGTCGCTTCAACCTGCGCAAGGGCGACACGCTGGTCGGCGGGTACCGCCCAGCCGCCTCGAACGAGAAGTACCCGGCGCTGCTGCGCGTCGACTCGGTCCAGGGCCTCGACCCGGAGGTCGCGCGGCTGCGCCCGCGCTTCGAGGACCTCACGCCGCTGTTCCCCGACGAGAAGCTCAAGCTCGAGACCAACGAGGGCAAGCAGGACTTCACCCCGCGCATCGTGGACCTCCTCGCGCCGATCGGCAAGGGCCAGCGCGGCCTCATCGTGAGCCCGCCCAAGGCCGGCAAGACCACGGTGATGAAGCAGATCGCCCAGTCGATCGAGGCCAACAACCCCGAGGTGCACCTGATCGTGCTGCTCGTCGACGAGCGGCCCGAAGAGGTCACCGACATGCGCCGCAGCGTGCACGGCGAGGTCATCTCCTCGACCTTCGACCGGCCGGCCGAGGAGCACACCCACGTCGCCGAGCTGTGCATCGAGCGCGCCAAGCGCCTGGTCGAGCACGGCCGCGACGTCGTCATCATCCTGGACGGCATCACCCGCCTGGCGCGCGCCTACAACCTGGCCGCCCCGGCGACCGGGCGCATCATGTCCGGCGGCGTCGACTCCGGCGCGCTCTACCCGCCCAAGAAGTTCTTCGGCGCGGCGCGCAACATCGAAGAGGGCGGCTCGCTCACCATCCTGGCCAGCGCCCTCGTCGAGACCGGGTCCAAGATGGACGAGGTCATCTTCGAGGAGTTCAAGGGCACCGGCAACATGGAGCTCAAGCTCGACCGGCGCCTGGCCGAGCGCCGCCTCTACCCGGCGATCGACGTCAACGGCTCGTCGACGCGCCACGAGGAGCTGCTCTTTAGCCGCGACGCGCTGCCCCAGGTGTGGCGACTGCGCCGCGTGCTCAACGGCCTGGCCTCCGAGGGCCGCGAGGCCGCCGGGCTCGAGCTGCTGATCGATCGGCTCAAGGCGACGAAGTCCAATGACGAGTTCCTCTCCGAGATCGCCAAGGGCCCGAACCCCACGAGCTGAGCACCCGGTAGACTGTCCTCTCCAAGGAGCACCCATGAAGTCAGACATCCACCCCGCCTACGGCGACACGGTCGTCACCTGCTCGTGCGGCAACTCGTTCGAGACCAAGTCGACCAAGTCGGTCATGAAGGTCGAGCTGTGCAACGAATGCCACCCGTTCTTCACCGGCAAGCAGAAGCTGGTCGACACCGGAGGGCGCGTCGAGCGCTTCCAGCGCCGCTACGCCCAAAAGACCAAGGCCCGCGCCCCGCGGGCGTAGGTCTCGCGCGTCCGTCTCGTGCGCTCCCTCGACGAGACGCTGGGCGCCCTGCTTGACGAGCAGCGCCGCGTCGAGACCGAGCTCTCCGCTCCCGACGTCGCCAAGGACCTCACGCGCCTGCGCGACCTGTCGCGTCGTCTGAAGGAGCTCGCCGAGATCACCAGCGCCTGGCGGGCCCTGACGGGCGCCCGCGACGACCTGGCGACCGCGCGCGAGATGTTCGCCGAGACCGCCGGCGAGGACCGAGAGGCGTGGCGCGACGAGGTGTCGAGCGCCGAAGCGCGCGTCGACGAGCTCGAGCTCGCCCTGGAGGCGCTGCTCTTGCCCCACGACCCCAACGAGGGTCGCAACGTCATCCTCGAGATCCGCGGCGCCGAGGGCGGCGAGGAGGCCAACCTCTTCGCGGCCGACCTGGCCGAGATGTACCGGCGCTACGCGGCGCTGCGCGGGTGGAGCTTCGAGGTCGTCGAGGAGCGGCCCAGCGAGCAGGGCGGACTCGACCAGGGGATCTACCTGGTGCGCGGCGACGACGCCTGGATGCGCCTGGCCCAGGAGGCCGGCGT
>DAIOGY010000036.1:0-10059 GCA_036745005.1 Acidimicrobiales bacterium
CCTTCGGCGCGCTCGCCTTCGGCATCGGCACCAGCGAGGTCGAGCACGTGCTGGCGACCCAGACGCTCCCCCAGCAGA
The DNA here is from genome assembly GCA_036745005.1 of Acidimicrobiales bacterium. Taxonomy (GTDB): domain Bacteria; phylum Actinomycetota; class Acidimicrobiia; order Acidimicrobiales; family RAAP-2; genus RAAP-2. Next base: position 79 of record DAIOGY010000036.1, read on the forward strand.
GGTCCAAGACCATGGAGGTGAGCGTCGAGGGCGTGGCTCCGGCCGGCGTCACGGCCAAGGACATCGCGCTGGCCGTCGTGTCGCGCCTCGGCACCGGCGGCGGCGCCGGGCACGTCCTGGAGTACCGCGGGGACGCCATCACGAGACTCTCCATGGAGGGCCGGATGACGCTGTGCAACATGAGCATCGAGGCCGGCGCCCGGGCGGGGCTGATCGGCGTCGACGAGGTCACCATCGACTACCTCGCCGCCCACGCGGGCCCCTCGCTCGGCGCCGGGCTCGACGAGGCCGTCACCCGCTGGCGGACCTACGTGAGCGACGACGACGCCGCCTTCGACGCGAGGGTCGTACTCGACGCGTCGACGCTCGTGCCGTGCGTCACCTGGGGCACCAATCCCGCCCAGGTCGTGGCGCTCGACGGCGTCGTCCCCTCGCCGGACGACTTCGCCGACCCCGATGCGCGCGCCGACGCCGAACGGTCCCTCGCCTACATGGGCCTCACGCCCGGAACCCCGATGTCCGACGTCGCCGTCGACGTGGTCTTCATCGGCTCGTGCACCAACTCTCGGATCGAGGACCTCCGGGCGGCGGCGGCGGTCGCCGCGCACCACCACGTGGCGTCCACCGTGCGGGCCCTCGTGGTCCCGGGCTCGCACCGCGTCAAGGCGCAGGCCGAATCCGAGGGGCTCGACCGGGTCTTCCTCGACGCGGGCTTCGAATGGCGCGAGCCGGGCTGTTCGATGTGTCTGGGCATGAACCCCGACCAGCTGGGGCCCGGACAGCGCTGCGCGTCGACGTCCAACCGGAACTTCGAAGGCCGCCAGGGACGCGGCGGGCGCACCCACCTCGTCTCGCCGGCGGTGGCCGCGGCGACGGCGCTGCGGGGTCGCTTCAGCGCCCCGGGCGAGGTGGCGTCGTGAGGGCGGTGCGGGTCGTGGAGGGCCGCGCCGTGCCGCTGGGCCGCTCCAACGTCGACACCGATCAGATCATCCCCTCGGAGTGGCTCAAGCGCGTCGACCGGGCCGGATTTGGCCGAGGTCTGTTCAGCGAATGGCGCGACGACCCCGAGTTCGTGCTCAATCAGGCGAGGTTCGTCGGCGCCACGATCCTCGTGGCCGGGCCCCACTTCGGAACCGGCTCATCGCGCGAGCACGCGGTGTGGGCCCTCATGGACTTCGGCTTCGAGGCGGTCATCGCCGCGTCCTTCGGCGACATCTTCGCGAACAACGCCTCCAAGCAGGGCCTCGTGACGGTCACCCTGCCCGTCGACGCCGTCGAGGTGCTCGCCGCGCTCGTCGAGGCCGACCCGTCGCGCCTGGTCGTGGTCGACGTCGACCACGAGCGCGTCGAGGTGCCCCAGGCCGGCTGGCAGCGTGACTTCGTCCTTGACCCCCTCGTTCGTCAACGCCTCCTGAACGGCTGGGACGACATCGACCTGACGATGCGCCACCTGAGCGAGATCGAGTCATTCGAGGACCGCTCCACAACACCTTCGCTGCGCGGCCTGTTCGACGAGGCCGGCCACCTGCGCGCGTAGCGCGATCCGAAGCCACCCGCGGCGTCGGTGACGTGCCCCCACCAGCGCGCCGGTGGCACCACCTAGTCTCGAGATCGACCCCGAGGAGGAGGACCGTGTCCGCGACCCGCGCGCTACCCCAGGTGTGCGTGATCTCCCTGGGGGGCACCATCGCCTCGGCGCGACCCCTCGGCGAGGACGCCGGGTCCGGTGTCGTGCCGAGGCTCGACGCCTCCGACCTCGTCGCCGGGATCTCTGAGCACCTGGGAGCGGTCGACGTCGAGTCAGTCGACTTCCGTCAGGTCCCAGGAGGCGACCTGACCCTCGACGACATCGTGGCCCTCTCCCACGAAATCGGCCAGCGACTACACGACGGCGCGACCGGCATCGTGGTGACCCAAGGCACCGACACGATCGAAGAGACGTCCTTCGCCCTCGACCTCCTGCTCGGTGAGCGGACCATCGTGGTCACCGGAGCCATGCGACCGGCAGCGGCGGCGGGCCGCGACGGGCCGGCCAACCTGCTGGCCGCGATCAGCGTGGCGGCGTCCGACCACGTCGGTCTGGGCACGGTGGTCGTCATCAACGACGAGATCCACGCCGCGCGCTTCGTGAGAAAATCCCACACCTCGAGTCCGGCGACCTTCCGGTCGCCCGCCTCCGGCCCCCTGGGCATCGTGGTCGAGGGACGCGCCCTGGTTCGAACCCGACCCCCGCGACTGTCGGGTCGGCCCGGCGCGGGGGTGCGTGCCGTCCCCCCGGTCGCCCTGGTCGAGTGCGCGATCGGCGACGACCCGCGACTCCTGCACGCGGTCGCGGACCTCGGCTACGAGGGCGTCGTCGTCGCGGCCTTCGGAGCCGGCCACGTCCCCCAGAGCCACGTCGCGGTCCTGGCGGACCTGGCGACTCGAATGCCGGTCGTGCTGGCGTCGCGAACGGGCGACGGTGAGATCCTGCGCTCGACCTACGGGTTCCCGGGATCCGAGAGCGACCTGTTGGCGCGCGGGCTCATTGCCGCCGGTTCACTCGACGCACGCAAGGCCCGCGTCCTGGTGAGCCTGCACCTCGCCGCCAACGCTGAACTCGAATCGATTCGCGGCGCCTTCGACAAGCTCGACCGGTCCATGTCGGGCGTCGGCGACGGGTGACGTCGTCGACTCGAGGTCCGATCATCGACGTAGATCAGCTGTCCCGGTCGCTCACGCGGCCGCGACCCACGACTCGAGGGACGCCGTGCGCTTCGCGACGATTAGGACGCACGACGGGCTGAGAGTCCACGTTCGGGGCGAACGGGGGTACGTCGATCTGGCCGCGGCATCGGGTGACGAACGACTGGCGAGCCTGGCCGGCGTCATCGCGGGCGGTTCGCACGCGCTCGACGCCGCCCGATCCGCGGCCGAGCTCGCCGGGCGCGAGGTCGCCGCGCACGAGTTCGCTCCCGCGACACCGCGACCGTTGCGCATCTTGTGTCTCGGCGTCAACTACGCCGAGCACGCGTCCGCGGGTGGGCGATCGATGCCCCAGTGGCCGGAGATCTTCGTGCGCGGCGCGGGCAGTGTGCTGGGGCCCTTCGACGACCTGATCAAACCAGCCCTGTCGGAGCGATTCGACTACGAGGGCGAACTCGCCGTCGTCGTCGGGATGGGCGGGCGGCGGACGCGGTGGACACCATCTTCGGCTACTGCGCGATGAAGGACGCGAGGGCGCGATTGGCAGGGGGCGTCGACTCAGTGGACGGCCGGCAAGAACTTCGACGGTTCGATGCCCATCGGCCCCGAGGTGGTGACGACCGACGAGGTGGACGTTGGCGACCTCACCATCACCACAACCCTCAACGGCCGGGTGATGCAGTCCGCGCGCACGTCGGACATGATCGTCAGCGTGGACCGGGCCGTCGAGTTCCTCTCGTCGTTCACCACGTGGCAACCCGGCGACGTCATCGCGACCGGCACGCCGGGCGGCGTGGGCTTCGCCCGCACCCCCCCGGTATGGCTCGCGCCCGGCGACCTCATCGAGGTCAGCGTCGAGGGCGTGGGCGCGATAGCGAATCGGGTGGTCGCGGAGGCCGCCGACATCCCGGGATGGGCCTGGCGGCCGGGCGCCACCGACACGGCCTCGTTCTGAGCGATCAAGCCGTTCGGGGCGCCGTCGCAGCTTGTCTACGCTCTGCGTAGTTGCTACCCAGGAGGCACCGTGAGCGGATTCCCGTACGCCGACGAGTTCGAGGTCCACCGAACGCTGCCCGAGGAGGGCACCGATCGCGACGCGATCCTGGCGATGATGCAAGAGATGGCGACGCGCGAGGACCGCGTCTGGGAGGGCGGCCAGTGCTCGGGCACCATGTACTGCGGCGACCACGACCACTACCGCTTCCTCAACGCGGCGTTCGCCCACTTCAGCCACGTCAACACCCTCCAGCGCGACATGTGCCCGAGCGCGACCAAGTTCGAGGCCGAGGTGGTGGCGATGACGCTCGACCTGCTGAACGCGGGTGCCCGGCGCGACACCGCGCCGGCGGGTCTGGTCACCTCGGGCGGTTCGGGTTCGATCGCCCACGCCGTGCTCGCCTACCGCGAGGCGAACCGCGAACGCACGCGACGGCCCAACATCATCCGGCCCGAGACGTCGCACCCGGCCTTCGCGAAGGCCGACCACCTCTTCGACGTCGAGGACCGCGTGGCCCCGGTGGACCCGGCCACGACGCTGGTCGACCTCGACTGGGTCGGTGAGCACATCGACGAGGACACCGTCGCCCTGGTGGGCTCGGCCAGCAACTACGGCTACGGGACGGTCGACCCCATCGGCGCGCTGGGTGAGCTGGCCCTCGAGCGCGGCGTCGGGTTGCACGTCGATGGCTGCCTCGGCGGATTCATCCTGCCCTTCGGTCGCGAGCTGGGCTACCCGATCGAGCCCTTCGACTTCACCGTGCCGGGCGTCACCTCGATCTCGGCCGACACCCACAAGTACGGCTACGCGCTGAAGGGCACGAGCGTGCTGTGCTTCGCCGATCGCGCGCTGCGCAACTCCCAGTACTTCTTCCAGACGGGCTGGACGGGTGGCAAGTACTGCTCCCCGGGCATCGACGGGTCGCGCTCGGGCGGCCTGCTCGCCGCCACGTGGGCGGCCATGGTGAGCCTGGGGCGCGCCGGGTATCGGCGCTACGCCGCGGACATCTTCGCCACGTCGGCGCGGATGCAAGAGGCCGTGCGAGCCTACGACGAGCTGCGGATCCTCGGCGCGCCGACGTTCCTGTTCTCCTTCACCTCCGACGAGTTCGACGTGTACCACGTGAACGACTTCCTCCGCACCCGCGGCTGGCGCCTCAACGGCCAGCAGTACCCCAACGCGCTGCACATGGCCGTGACGCGACCCCAGACCCAGGCGGGTGTCGCCGAGCGGTGGGCCGTCGACCTCGCCGACGCCGTGGCCTACGCGCACGACCACCGCGACGAGGCGGCCCACTCGGGCGCGATCTACGGGGGCGTAGCGGGCGGCCACTCGGCTGAAGCCGACGACTTCATCCGCGCGGTGATGGCCGACATGATGGACCAGCAGTCAGCCGTACCGGTCGCGTGAGCGACGAACTGGTCCTCAGCGTCGACCTGGGAACCGGCGGGCCCAAGGTCGGGCTCGTCGACCCGTCGGGAGTGGTGCTCGACCACGAGCACCACCAGGTCGAGACCCGCTTCGGCGACGACGGTGCGGCGACCCAGGACGCCGAGCAGTGGTGGTCGCTCATCGCGGCGTCGACCCGGCGGCTGCTCGAGCGAGGCGCCATCGCGCCCGGGCGGGTCGGCGCCGTCGCGGTGACCGGCCAGTACGCCTCGACGGTCCCGGTCGACGCGAGCGGTCGGCCCACCGGCCCGTGCCTCACCTGGCTCGACACTCGCGGCGGGCCCCTCGTGCGCCGGGCCATCGGCGGGGCGGCGCTCGGCTACAACGCGCGCGCCGTCGCGCGCTTCGTGCGCCGCACTGGCGGCGCGCCCTCGATCGAGGGAGCGGACCCGATCGGCCAGATCCTCCATCTCGTCCACGAAGAGCCGGAGCTCGTGGCGCGCACCCGGTGGTTCATGGAGCCGGTCGACTTCCTCACCATGCGCCTGACCGGCGTCGCGTCGGCCACCCACGCCTCGCGCCTCGCCGCCTGGCTGACCGACAACCGCCACCTCGATCGCTACGCCTACGACAGCCAGCTCGCCGACGCGGTGGGCGTCGACCTCGCGCGCCTGCCACCCCTCGTGGCCTTCGGCACGGTGGTGGGCACCCTGAGCGCGTCGGCGGCCTCGGAGTTGGGGCTCACCGCCGCCGCCGTGGTCGTCGCCGGAATGCCCGACATCCACGCGGCGGCCCTGGGGGCGGGCGCGACGCGCCCCTACGAGACGCACGTCGCGCTGTCGACCACGTCGTGGATCAGCTGCCCGGTCGCCCGCAAGAAGACCGATCCGCTCCACTCGGTCGCCACGGCGCCCGGCCTCACCAATGACTCGTACCTCGTGATCAACAACCAGGAGACCGGGGCCAAGGCCCTGGAGTGGCTGCGCTCGGTCCTGGCCGGTGTCGGACCCGCGCCGTCCTACGACGAGCTCACGTCGCTGGCCGCGACGTCACCGCCCGGCGCGCGCGGCGTCACCTTCGCGCCGTGGCTGGCCGGGGAGCGCTCGCCGGCCAGCGACAAGCGCGTGCGCGCCGCGTTCACCTCGCTCGCGGTCACCTCCTCGCCCGCCGATCTCGCCCGGGCCGTCCTCGAGGGCGTCGCCGCGAACAGCGCGTGGCTGCTCCGCTACGTCGAGCGCTTCACCGGGCGCCGGCTCGAGCCGCTGCGCCTCGTCGGCGGCGGGGCCGAGTCGCGGCTGTGGTGCCAAGTCTTCGCCGACACCCTCGACCGAACGGTCGAGCAGGTGCCCCAGCCGATGTTGGCCCAGCTGCGCGGCGCGGCCCTGATGGCCGAGGTCGCCCGGGGCCGCCTGAGCCTCGACGAGGTGGCGACGCGGCACACCCCCGGCGAACGCTTCGAGCCGCAGCCCGGCGCCGCGGACCTCTACCGCACGCGGCGCGAGGACCTGCCGCGGCTGTTCAAGCGCGAGCGCGCGTGGGCGCGCCGCTGACGCCCCGAGTCGCCGCGCGCGCCGCTGGATAGGCTCCGGCTCGTGACCGACATCGTCGTCAGCGTGCCGGACGCGGCCCTGCGCGACGCCGTCGGCGTCGCGGCCGTCGGGGTCGACCTCCTGGTGTGGGACATGGCGCGCGTCGCGCCACGCTCGCACATCGACCTCGTGGTCCCGCCGTACCAGAACGCCCTCGCCGCGCTGGGACGCTTGGCCGACGTTCGCACGCGCCTCGTCCAGAGCCAGTCCCTCGGGTACGACGGCGTCGCCGCGGTCTTGCCGTCCGGTGTGGTGTTCGCCAACGCCGTCTCGGTGCACGAGGCGTCCACCAGCGAGCTCGCCCTCGCGCTGATCCTCGCCTCCCAGCGGGGCCTGCCCGACTTCGTGCGCGCCGCCGCGGCGGGCCGGTGGGCGTACGGCCCACGGCCCAGCCTGGCCGACCGCACGGTGCTGCTCGTGGGCTACGGCGGCGTCGGGCGCGCGATCGAGGAGCGCCTGCGCCCCTTCGAGACCCGCGTGCTGCGCGTCGCGCGCCGCGCGAGCGTCGACGAGCACGGCGAGGTCCACGACCGCGGGGCGCTGCCGGCACTGCTGGGCGAGAGCGACGTCGTGGTGATCAGCGTGCCGCTGGACGACTCGACGCGCCACATGGTCAACGACTCATTCCTCGCCCGCATGGCCGACGGGGCGCTGCTCGTGAACGTCGCGCGCGGCGCCGTGGCCGACACCGACGCGCTCGTGACCCACGCCCGCCGGGGACGGATCCGACTGGCGCTGGACGTGACCGACCCCGAGCCGCTGCCGGCCGGTCACGCGCTGTGGACGATGCCCAATGTGCTCATCACCCCGCACGTGGGCGGCGCGACCTCGGCCATGCGTCCGCGGATGGCGCGCTTGGTCAATGCGCAGATCGCTCGCCTGCGCGCCGGCGAGGAGCCGCTCAACGTGGTCCTGCGCACCTAGGCGGGAATGTCGGCCCGCGGGCCCTGCGCGGGACCCAGCACCACCACGTAGACGTCGCAGAGATTCCACCCGGTGTGCGAGCCGACGACCAGCTGGCCCAGCGACGCGAGCGCGCGATGCGCGTCGTGGCGCGCCACCACCGTGCGCACGTCCGCGCCGCGCGGCGCGACCCGACGCGCCGTGGACTCGTCGACCCACGCGCCGCCGACGCCCTCGAGGTAGTCGCGGCCATCGGTCGCCAGCGCCACGCACACCCCGGGCCGACCGAGGCTCGCGAGGACCTCGCTCACGCGCAACGCGAACTCCTGGCAGCGCCCGCCGAGCCCGGCGCCGGTGACGCGAATCGTCACCTCGCCCACGCCGGCGACGCACACCGGCCCGTCGGGCGCGCCGCGCAGCTCGCCGGCCCAGTGCTCGACGACCTCGCCCACCTCGCCGGTGACCGCGCCGAGCGACACCGTCGCGTGACCGCGACGCCGGGCTTCGGACAGCACGGCCGACAGCGCCGCGAACGGGTCGACGACGACCCGATTCTCGTACGCGGTTCTCACCGGCTCGCCGGTCAGCGCCACGCGCGCGCTCAGGGCCGCCGCGAGCCGTGCCCGCACGTTCGCGTCCAACGGGTCGAGATCGGCCACCAGTCGTCGGCGCACCCGCCGCGACGGCCGGTAGTCGTACGTCAGGGCTGACGCCACCCACGGCGCGCCGTCCACCACGTTGTCGACCATCACCAGCGACCGAGTGCGCGCGGTGCGAACCCGACGCAGGACCGCGCCGCCGCCCAGCGCCGACGTGGCGGCCCTCGCGCGATTGAGCCGGGTGACGTCCCAGCCCAGCGCCAGCGCGCGGCGCCACAGGGTCTCCAGGTCGGACAGCCCTAAGGGGGCCACGGGCGCCACGCAGATGCTGGAGGCTCCTCCCGAGACGAGGAAGAGGGTCAGGCCGGCGTCCGACCCGTCCAAGAACTCCAGCAGCTGTCGTCCGGCCTCGGCGCTGCCCGCCCCGGGGACCGGGTGCTCTCCGACCACGACGACGTCGCCGGTTCCGGGGCTCGTCGGCCCGTGGGAGGCAATGAAGCGACGTCGCACGGACGACGCCAACGCGGCCGAGGCGGCGCGCGCCATTTCGGGCGCCGCCTTGCCCACCGCCACGACGTCGATCCCGCCGTCGCAGTCCACCAGGTCGGCCAGCTGCGCGCCCACCAGCGCCTCGAGGTCCAGCTCTCGACGCCACGCCTCGGCGACCGCGAACGCGTCGTCGCGCAGCGCCGACTCGTCATGTCGAGGAACATCGGCCACGGCGGCTCCTTTCGGCGCGGACGACGACCGCTGGGTCCACGGCCCTGCGCTCGGTCTCTAGACGGCGTAGACCTCGTCGAGGGTCCACTGCGGCACCGGGCGCGCGTGGCGCCACGTCGCCAGCAGCGCGATGGCCAGGCTGGCGACCCCGGCGACGGCCGTCGCGATGAGCGGCGCCCACAGGTGCGCGCCGGCGTAGTACAGCACCCAGCACATCGACCCGAACACCGCCAGGTACCACGTGCCCGCCGCGACGCCGCCGGCGTCGGCGTTGCGCACAAGCTCGATCAGCTGGGGCAGGCGGTTGATGGTCATCGCGACGCCCGTGCCGTAGACGCCGCCGGACCAGCCGAGCATGGCCGTCGGCACCACGCAGCACGCGAAGAAGAGCGCGAACGCGCGCGCGACGACGCCCCATCGCACCCCGGGGCGCAGGCGGACCACGATGGACAGCTGGATCGGCAGGCACAACACGCTGCCCGCCACCACCTGCGCGGAGTGCGCGACGACGCCGTAGGTGATCCAGAAGCACCCCATGAACGCGAACAGGGTCCAGGTGGCCAGCGAGACGCCCGCGGCGCCATTGGTGGTCACGCGACGGCGCTGCACGTAGGTGCCCACGACCCCGGTGAGGACGGCCAACCACCCCACGGAGGCGCCGAAGGAGAGGAGGGACATCACGCCAGTTTACGGGTGAAGAAAGTTAACGACGGCGATTGGCCGCCGAAATCACGGCCTCGAGCGACGCGTCGAGGATCGACGAGCTCATGCCGACACCCCACCAGGTCGCGCCGTCGCTGCCTTGCGCCTCCACGTAGGCGACCGCCGACGCGGCCGAGCCCGCGGTCAGGGCGTGCTCGTGGTAGTCGCGCACGGTGAACGCGACGCCGAGGTCGGTGCGCAGCCCCGCCATCAGCGCGTCGATCGGTCCGTTGCCCTCACCCGTGACCGTGACGTGCTCGGCGTCGACCACGAGTTGTGCGACGATGCGCGTCAGGTGCTGATCGGCGGCCACCTCGCTCGAAAGCAGTTGGATGGTCGGGTTCTGGGGTTGATAGGTCGTTGTGAACACCTCCCAGATCTCGGCGGGAGAGATCTC
>DAIOGY010000037.1:0-10053 GCA_036745005.1 Acidimicrobiales bacterium
ACTCGCTCGGCTCTGCGCGAACCGAATGTCATTGCGACGCGCCATGTCGAATCGACACTACCGAACGTGACTGACGGCGCGGACGCCGACGGGCACCGGGCGCCGCCGCGTCCCGACTCGCGCACCCGCCCTACGACCGGGGCTTCCTCTGATGCAGCGCGATCACGGTGAGGTTGAACTGGCGGCGCAGCGCGCGCGGCAGGAGCCGGTAGACGCGCCACACCGCGGCGACGATCGCGTAGAGCGCGGGGTTGGGCGCCGGCGGTCGGTCCTCGACGAGCGGGGTCACCGCGTGGTCGAGCTGGACCCCGAGCTGGCGATCGCGCGCCGCGACCTCGACCGACGCCAGGCTCACCAGGCGCCGCGCGGTGGCCACGACCTCGGCCTGGGCCGTGAGGAGGTTCTCGGCCAGCTGCTTCTGATCGACCAGCAGGGCGGTCGTCGGGTCGTCGTCGAGCGCCGTGGCGAGGGCACGACGCAGCTGGCGCTCGGCGTCGTCGAGATCCGGCTCGGCCCAGCGGGCGTCGACGTCGTAGGGTCCGTCGTCCGGCGAGCTGTCACCCACTCGAGCCAGGGAGTACCCGACCGGGAAGAAGCGGTCGTCCATGAAGTCGGTGACGCCCCCGTAGTTCGTGTACACGACCGGCAGGCCGCACAGCCCCGCTTCGATCGGTGTGAGCCCCATGCCCTCAGAGCGGTGCAACGAGACGAAGACATCGCAGTGCGTCAGCAGGTCGATGTAGTCACGGTCGCTCAGCAGCTCGTCGATCAGGCGCGTGCGCGCCGAGCCGTCCACCAGGTCCAGCAGTTCGGCCGAGGCCAGGTCGCGCAGGTCGGTGCTCTTGAGCACGAGCCAATGGTCGGGGAAGTCGGACTCGACGCGCTGCCAGAGTCGCAACGCGGCTTCGGGGTTCTTTCGCGCGACGCTCGACTTGGCGTCGAGCGTGCACAGGACGTAGCGGGGCCCGGATCGTGCCGACGACTCGGACTCCGAGCGCAGCACGTCGAGCGACACCAGGTCAAAGGGCGCGAAGCGCTGGACGGGCACGGGGAGCACCTGAGCCATGGCGCGCGCGCTCCACGTTGAGAGCGCGTGGACGCGCTCGATCCCGCCGGCCGACGCGACGTCGAACAGTTCGGCAGGAATCTCGTCGAGCTCCCACGCCCACACGGCCTCGACGTGCTGAGTCAGCGCGTTGACGCGCTGAGGGTCGCGCACGTGGTGATTCCACTGATCGGCGTTGACGACGCCGAGCACCGACGAGCTCGACGAGGCCACGGGGTTGTTTCGGCGCAGGAAGTACGACAGGTACCCGTAGTCGTCGCCGGGCGCGTCGACGCGGTCGATGGCCGGCACGATGTCGGACATCTCGAGGGTGCGCAGGGTCGCGCGCGCGATCTGGCCGGTCCCGGCGGGGTAGGAGAAGTACCCCACCAGCGTGAGGTCCGCCGCCGAGCGCACCGCGTCGCGACCGCTCGACAGCACGGCGGCGGCGAGGCCCCTCGCGCCCGTCAATCGGTCGGCCAGCCCGCCGGCGGCCCAGGCCAGTTGCTCGTGCGCCGACTGGACGAATTCGAATCGGGGGCTCCGGCAGAACGCGCCCACGCCGTTGGGCACCCCGTTGAGCCCCGGGTGGCACGCCCAACCGAAGAGGAAGGTGCGCACCCGGGTGCCGAAGTTCTCGTGCGCCGCGCCGCACGAGAGGCACGACGCGAGCGCGGCCGGGTCGCGCGGCTCGTAGATGTCCTCGCGGACCTGGCGCAACGAGTAACCGGCCCGCACGTGCACGTCGGCGTCTTCGCGCAGGCACCGGTTCCACTCCCCGGGAATCGGCTCGTCGAGCCTCGCCCCGCCCAGCGTGAAGGGGTAGGGGCTCGTGCCGTCACGTCCGACGCGCCGCTCGTACTCCTTGGCGAAGGCCCGCGGCACCGCGACGCCCACGACCTTGCGGTTCGAGTGGCGCGACAGCGACGCGCTGTGGTCCAGGCGAAAGCCACTGAAGTGGAAGAAGTAGAGGGGACCGATCCGACCTCCGGCGTCGATCGACCAGGCGCCGTCGTTCGCCACGACCCGGCGCTCGTGCAGGTTCCAGTACGCGACGTTGCACCCGGGGTCGGCAATGATTTGGACCCTCGCGCGCAGCGAGGCCATGTCGACGATCTTCTGATCGGTGAAGTGGCCGCGGTGGTGGTCATTGAGGCACTCGAACTGCAGCCGGTCGCTCCACCACTCGAGGAACGACGACGCGCTGGGCCGCGCCGAGCAGAAGCCGAGGTTGAAGAAGCCCGCCATGAGCACGTCGTGGGTCGAGGGACGCAGCCCGTCACGCGGGATGTCGGCCAAGAAGTGCGGCGTGAGGGAGAGGTCGCTGTCGTCATCGAGCAGCGACGTGAAGTCATTGAAGACTTCGATGTCCGGGTCCAGGTAGGTGACTCGATCCCAGCCCTGCGCCAGGAAATGGCTCATCAGAGCGGGCTTGACCGACGTGGCGAACTCCAGGATGTTGTAGAAGAGGGCCGCGGCCTCGACGTCGAAGTCGCCCCACTCGCACTGGTCGACCGTGACGGCACGGTGGTCCGCGTCACTGCCCAGGCGCTCCAGGTACTCGTCGATGGCCCGCTGGATCCCCGAGACGTCGTCACAGTCCTGAAGAACCAGCACCCGCAAGTCGGTGCTCGGGGCGGCACGGGCGATCGACTCACCCAGGATCAGGAAGCGGCTGAGGTAGTTGGGCGTGATGACCGTGCAGACGAGGTGGCGCTTGCCCGACTCCTCCGATTGCATGAACGCGCCCTCTCGAGAAAGGTTGTCCGCCAGCCGTCGGCCGGTGACAAATCCTATCGAACGACCTCAACGCAATTCGCGTCGTGACCACATCGGACGGCCGATTCCAAGACGATTCTCAGAGTCGGCGGCACGGTTGCGTCCCGTTGTCAGCGAAGTGTGATGAGGTGGATGTCCTTGATGCCGTCGGCGCCCCGGAGCCGCTCGATGACCTCGATCGGGGTCGGCGTCTCGGTCGACAGCACCATCAGCGCCGTGCCCGTGTCCGGATCGGGACCCACGGCCATCGAGGCGATGGACACGTCGGCGTCGCCCAGCGCGCTACCGACCAGGCCGATCATCCCGGGACGGTCGTCGTTGCGCACGACCAGCATCGACGCGGCCGGCGGGATCTCGACGCTGTGCCCGTCGACGGTGACGATGCGGGTCTCCAAGCGCGTGCCGATCGTCATCAGCGTTCCCGACACCGCGTGGTGGTCCGAGCGCACCGTGATGAGGTTGACGTACTCGGGCGACTCGACCGTGGACACCTCGTTCCACGTGAGGTGGTGGTCACGGGCCATCTGGGGGGCATTCACGAAGGAGACGCCGTCGTGGCCGGTGGCGACGAGGAGGCCCTTCAGCGCGCACAGGGTCAGGATCTTGGTTCCGGCACCCGCTAGCTCGCCCTGGTAGACGACCTCGAGGTCGGCGGGCTGGCCGTCGAGCAGTCCGCCGATGAAGCGCCCGAGCAGCTCGGCGACGCCCATGAACGGCCGCACGACGTTGGACACGTCGCTCGCGGCGACGTTGACCGCGAGGGGCACGAAGTCCCCCGCCAACGCCAGCTCCACCTGCTCGGCGATCGTGACGCCCGCGCGGTCCTGGGCTTCGGCGGTGGAGGCCCCCAGGTGAGGGACCACCACGACCGACGCGAGATCGAACAGCGGTGAGGCGGTCGTCGGCTCCTTGTCGAAGACGTCGAGCGCCGCTCCCTGGACGTGACCGCTGCGGATCGCCTCGGCGAGGTCGGACTCGTTGACGATGCCGCCGCGCGCGACGTTGATGATCCTCACGCCGGGCTTGGTCAGCGCGAGCGTCTCAGCGTTGAGCAGATTGGTGGTCGAGGCGTTCTTGGGCAGGTGGATCGTGATGAAATCGCTCTGGCGCAGCAGGTCCTCGAGGTCCATCAGCTCGACGCCCATGTGACGGGCCCGCTCCTCGGAGATATAGGGGTCGTACGCCACTAGGTGCATTCCGAAGGCCATGGCCCGCTGGGCGACCAGGGCGCCGATCTTGCCCAGGCCGATGACGCCCAACGTCTTGGAGTGCAGCTCCACGCCTTCCCACTTGCTGCGCTCCCACTTGCCGTCCTTCAAGGCGGCGTGGGCCTGGGGCACGTTGCGAGCCTGGGCCAGCAGGAGCGCCATCGTCTGTTCGGCCGCGGACAGGATGTTCGACTGGGGGGCGTTCACCACCATCACGCCGCGCTCGGTGGCCCGCTCAACGTCGACGTTGTCCAGCCCGATGCCCGCCCGACCGACCACGACGAGGTCATCGGCGGCGTCGAACACGGCCGCATCGACCTTGGTCGCGGAGCGGATGATCAGCGCCTGGGCACCCTTGACGGCAACGCGCAGCTCCTCGGGCGTGAGGCCGAGACGCACGTCGACGTCGTGGCCGGCGTGGCGCAACTCAGCGAGGCCGGCCTCGGCGATCTCTTCGGTCACCAGTACTCGCGCCACGTCAACCCTTCCTCTCGCCCTTCAGGCTACGGGCGGGGCGGGCCGCGTCATCCCGCGGCGACGAGCTCGGCGAGTCGCTGGAGACCCTCGACCAGGTCGTCGTCGCCCAGGGCGTAGCTCAATCGGAAGAAGCCCGGGGCCCCGAAGGCCTCGCCCGGGACGACCGCGATCTTGATCACGTCCAGGAGCGTCTCGGCCAACTCGGCCGACGTCGACGAGACCCGGCCCTTGAGCGGACGTCCGAGCAGCCCGCTGACGTTGGGAAAGCAGTAGAAGGCTCCCTCGGGCTCGGCGCACGTCACTCCGTCGACCTCGTTGAGCATCGTGGTCATCGTGCGTCGGCGCCGATCGAACGCGACGCGCATCTCGCCCACCGCGGCGAGGTCGCCGGTGAGCGCGGCCACGGCGGCGCGCTGGGAGATGTTCGAGATGTTCGACGTGGTCTGGCTCTGGAAGTTCACGGCGGCCGCCATGACGTCGGGCGCGCCGATCATCCAGCCGATGCGCCAGCCGGTCATCGCGTAGGTCTTGGCCACTCCGTTGACGACGACCCACCGGTCGCCTACCTCGGGCGCCACGACGGGCAGGGAGACGTGACGAAGGCCTCCGTAGACGAGGTGCTCGTAGATCTCGTCGGCCACCACCCACACGCCGTGCTCGGCGGCCCAGCGGCCGATCTCGACCACCTGGTCGGGATGGACCACGGCGCCCGACGGGTTGTTCGGAGAGACGAAGATCAGAGCCTTGGTCTTCGCCGTTCGTGCTCGCTCGAGCTCCTCGACCGTGACCCGAAAGCCGTTCGCCTCGCTCGTGGGCACCGCCACCGCGGTGCCCCCGGCCAGGTAGACCGCCTCGGGGTAGGTCGTCCAGTACGGGACGGGGATCAGCACCTCGTCGCCCGGGTCCAGCAGGGTGCACAGTGCCGTGTACACGGCGTGCTTGCCGCCATTGGTCACCAGTGTCTGGTCCGCGGACACCGCGAGACCCGAGTCGCGCAGCGACTTGGCGGCGATCGCCTCGCGTAGTTGGGGCAGTCCGGCGGTCGGCGTGTACTTGTGGTTGACCGGATCGAAGCACGCCTGGGCCGCGGCCTCGACGATGTGCAGCGGGGTCGGGAAGTCCGGCTCGCCGGCGCCGTAGCCGATCACCGGCTCGCCGGCGGCGCGCAGCGCCTTGGCCTTCGCGTCAACGGCCAGGGTGGCGCTCGGCGCCAGGGCGCTCAGTCGGTCACTCACTCTGGCACCCATGGCCTGCTCCGCGGTCGATCCCGTAAGAATGTAAGTCTATGAGTTCCCCCCGCCATCTCACGATTCCCCCCCACCTCTTGCCGCGCGACGGACGGTTCGGTTCGGGCCCATCGAAAGTCCGCGCCGCCCAGCTCGACGCGCTGGTCGCCGACGCGCCCACCTACTTGGGCACTTCGCACCGCCAGTCCACCGTGCGCGCCAAGGTCGGCGAGGTGCGCGACGGGTTGACCCAACTCTTCGCCCTGCCGGAGGGCTACGAGGTCCTGCTCGGCAACGGCGGGACGACGTGCTTCTGGGACGCCGCCATCTTCCACCTGATCTGTGAGCAGAGCCAGCACCTCACCTTCGGCGAGTTCTCGTCGAAGTTCGCCACGGGCGTTGCCAACGCGCCGCACCTGAAGGCGCCCCAGATCATCGCGACGGAGCCCGGGACGCACCCCTTCGCGGTCGCCGACGACAGCGTCGACGTCTACGCGCTGACTCAGAACGAGACGTCCACTGGCGTCATGATGCCGGTGTCGCGACCGGCGGGTGCGTCCGGACTGGTCGTCGTCGACGCCACGTCGGGCGCTGGCGGCCTCGGGGTGGATCCCGCCGACTTCGACTGCTACTACTTCGCCCCCCAGAAGTCGTTCGCGTCCGACGGCGGGCTGTGGATCGCGATCTGCTCTCCCGCGGCGATCGAGCGCATCGAGACGCTCGCGGCGTCGGGTCGCTGGACCCCCGCCTCGCTGGACCTTAAGATCGCGTTGGACAACTCGCGGCTGAACCAGACCTACAACACCCCGGCCCTGGCCACGATCCACCTCTTGGCCTCCCAGATCCGGTGGATGAACGACAACGGGGGCCTCGGTTTCTCGACCGGTCGTACGCGGGCCTCGGCGGAGATTCTCTATTCGTGGGCCGAGGCGTCGGACTTCGCGCAGCCCTTCGTGACGAACCGCTCCCAGCGCAGCCACGTCGTGGGCACCATCGACTTCGTCGAGGACATCGACGCCGTCACCGTGGCGTCGATCCTGCGGGCCAACGGCGTCGTGGATACCGAGCCGTACCGCAAGCTCGGTCGCAACCAACTGCGCATCGCGATGTTCCCCGCCATCGACTCCGAGGACATTGCGTCGCTGTGCGCGTGCATCAACTACGTGGTGGGCAACCTCTAGACGGTCCCCGAACGGCCTCTTCAGACTCCGACCAGGGAGATCCGAAGCAGAGCAGACGCCAGAGTCATGTCGTCCGGCCGAGTCGTCCTATGCCGCTCGCAACGACGCCATCAAGACACGACAACCCCGGCTGAACGGCGTACGTCGGTCGCCGTTGGGCAGCACACGCCGTTCCCGCACTGGGTTACCGTCGTCGCGCTGGCGACGGTCGCTAGTCAGAGACCTATGGCAGATGCCGCACACACTCTCGTTCAAGAAATCCACGTACGAGCACTCACGGGGGGAGAAGTCATACCTCCTCCAGTGACGGAATCCCTCAGAGATCTCTCGGATCCTCGCGAACTCAAGTTGAGTGCCCACGACTCCACTGGTGTTGATACTGAAGCAGTCTGCGCAAGCCAGCACCTTGATCTGCATGAGCCTCTACCCTTGCTACCCCTAACACCGAACCTACGCGTCGAACACAACAAACGGGTGACAAGAACCTGTGCGTTGTCTGAGTTTCAGCACCCGCAAATCGCAAACGCTTAGTCCAAGCTTGCAATCTTCTAGCGGACGCGCATCCACCGGTCTCTTTCGTAGCCGAGTGGGCCAACGTCAGTCAGTGTCGCCGCCGGACACGTCGGTGACTTTCTGTTTACCCGCGCCAACGAAGGGCATGAGGCCGCGCAGCTTCTGGCCGATCTCCTCGATTGGGTGCTTCTTGCCCGCCTCACGCAGTTCGCGGTAGCGCGGGCGGCCGATCTCGTTCTCCTGAATCCACTCGGCGGCGAAGGAGCCGTCTTGGATCTCGGCGAGGATCTTCTTCATCTCGACCTTGACCTGATCGTTGATGATGCGCGGCCCCCTCGTCAGGTCGCCGTACTCGGCGGTGTCCGACACCGAGAACCGCATGCCGGTGATGCCCTCTTCGTACATCAGGTCGACGATCAGCTTGAGCTCGTGCAGGCACTCGAAGTAGGCGCTCTCGGGCTGGTAGCCCGCTTCGACCAGCGTCTCGTAGCCCGCGCGCACCAGCGCGGTGACCCCGCCGCACAGCACCGCCTGCTCGCCGAACAGGTCGGTCTCGGTCTCCTCGGTGAAGGTCGTCTCGAGCACGCCGGCGCGCGTCGCGCCCAGCCCGTGGGCGTAGGCCAGGGCGATCTCGTGGGCGTGGCCCGTGGCGTCCTGGTGCACCGCGATGAGCGAGGGCACTCCCCCGCCCTCGAGGTAGGTACGGCGCACGAGGTGACCGGGCCCCTTGGGCGCCACCATCGCGACGTCGACGTCGAGCGGCGGGGTGATCAGGTTGAAGCGGATGTTGAAGCCGTGCGCGAAGAGCAGGCACTTGCCCGCGGTGAGGTGCGGCGCGATCTCCAGGTCGTAGATCCGCTTCTGCTCGGTGTCGGGCAGCAGCACCATGATGACGTCGGCCTCGGCGGCGGCGTCGGCGATCCCGAGCACGCGCAGTCCGGCGTCCTCGGCCTTGTGGACCGACGCCGACTCGGGACGCAGCCCCACGCGAACGTCGAAGCCGCTGTCGCGCAGGTTGAGCGCGTGCGCGTGGCCCTGCGAGCCGTATCCCAGGACGGCGATCTTCCGGCCCGTCAGGACCTCGGGGTGGGCGTCCTTCTCGTAGTACAGGGTGGTCATGTCGGGCGGATCCCTCTCTCGTGGCGCACGATCACCTCGGCGCGGCCTCGCCAAGTCTAGGGAGCGCCACGCGCCCGGTCCGATGCAGCTCGGTCACGGGGAAGTCCTCGATGGTGCGCTCGAACTCGTCGCACGCCGCGGGCGTGCCCGCCAGCATCACCGTGATGGCCCCGGCGTCGACGTCGACGATCGCCGCGCCGGCCGCGCCCAGGACGTCGAGCAGCGGCGTGCGGTCCGCGACGTTGGTCTTGATGGTCGCGAGCATCAGCTCGCGCTCCACCGCGTCGTGCGGCGCGAGGTCGCTGATCGCCACCACGTTGACGAGCTTGTCGAGCTGGCCCATGATCTGCTCGAGCGGCGCGGACTCCGCGTCGACCACGATCGTGACGCGCGAGAAGCGCGCGTGGCTCTCGGAGGGCGCGACGGCCAGCGAGTAGATGTTGAAGCCGCGCCGGGCGAAGAGGCCGGCCACGCGCGCCAGCACTCCCGGCTTGTTCTCGACGAGCACCGACAGGATGTGGTGGCGCACCGGGGAGTGCGCGACGTCGCCGAGGAACGGCTCGGGGCTCATCGGGGGCGTCCGGCCTGGCTCGGGTGCACCATGATGTCGTCGTTGCTGGCCCCCGCCGCGACCATCGGGAAGACCTTTTCCGAGGAGTCGGTGCGGAAGTCGATCACCACCGGGACGTCGTTGACGGAGTTGGCCTCGTCGATGACGTCGGCCATCTCCTTGATGTTCGTGGCCCGCAGCCCGACGCAGCCCATGGCCTCGGCCCACTTGACGTAGTCGGGCAGGTCCGCCGAGAGGTACACCTCGCTGTAGCGCTCGTCGTAGAACATCTCCTGCCACTGGCGCACCATGCCCAGGTAGGCGTTGTTGAGGATGGCCACCTTGATCGGGATGCCCTCGGCGCGCGCGGTCACGAGCTCCTGGGCGGTCATCTGGAAGCAGCCGTCGCCGTCGATGCACCAGACGGTGCGCTCGGGCCGACCCGCCTTCGCGCCGATCGCGGCCGGGACGCCGAAGCCCATGGTGCCCGCACCCCCGGAGTTGATCCAGGTGCCCGGCTCCTCGAAGCGCCAGAACTGCGCGGCCCACATCTGGTGCTGGCCGACCCCGGCGGTCACGATCGTCCCGGGATCGGCCCGTTGCGCGATCGACGCGATGACGTGCTGGCCGAGCAGGGGCCCGTCGGCGGTCGGCTCGTCGTAGACCAGCGGGTAGGTCGCCTGCCAGTCGCGGATCTCGCCCCACCACCCGGCGAGCGGGCGCGGCGTCGCGCCCAGCGCGTCGAGGGCGGTGAGCGCCGACGCCACGTCGCTCTGGATGGTGACGTCGCTGTGGCGCACCTTGTTGAACTCCGCGCGGTCGATGTCGACGTGGATCACCTTGGCATTCGGCGCGAAGGTCGACACCTTGCCGGTCACCCGGTCGTCGAATCTCGCCCCCAGCGAGATCAGCAGGTCGCAGCGCTGGATCGCGGTGACCGCGGTGTACATCCCGT
>DAIOGY010000038.1:0-9959 GCA_036745005.1 Acidimicrobiales bacterium
ATTCCCGGGCACCTCGATCTGGCCCTTCACGATGGGCATGGGCGCCTTCTTCTGCGTGCTCGCCCTGGTCTTCGGCGTCTGGTTCCTCCTGCCCGGCCTCGCGCTGGTGGGGTGGTCTCTGCTGGGCGGCACCGCCGAGGGACGCCGGGGCGGACCGCACTGAGTCACCGCGTCGAGCGCGGTGACCGTGACGCCGTTCTCCCACGGGCGCGGCGCGAGTAGCGCGTTACCCTACTTCGGTGCTCGAAGGCTGGACGCGCGCCGTCATCCGCTGGCGCGTCGTCGTGGTCGGTGCCTGGATCGTCGTCGTCGTCCTCGGCGTCGTGGCGTCAGCGCGTCTGCCGGACCTGCTCACGACGTCGCTGAGCGTCCCGGGGTCGTCCTCGGCGGCGGCCAACGACATCCTCGTGCGTCACTTCGGCGACAACATCGAGGGCACCTTCACCGTCGTCGTCGCGCACGTGCGCGCGGGCGAGCCCCTCGCGCGCGACGAACGCGAGATCGCCGCGGCCGCCCGGGCCGTCCCGGGCGCCGCCGTCTCCCAGGAGCGTCTGACCTTCGGACTGCTCTACGCCAACGTGACAACGACCCACCCGCTGGCCGTCGCGGCGGCCGACACCACGACGCTTCGCCGCGCGCTGAGCGCTGAAGGGCTCGCGAGCGCGATGGTGACCGGCCCCCCCGCGCTGCAGCACGACCTCACGCCCATCCTGCGCGGCGACCTGCTCACCGGAGAGGTCGTGGCGGTGATCGTCGCGCTCCTGCTGCTCATCGTCGTGCTCGGCCTCTCCGGGACCGTCGTCGTGCCCTTCGCGGTCGCCGCGGGCACCGTCGCCGGCGCGCTGGGCGCCGTCTACCTCCTCGCGCTGCGCCTCTCGATGGTGCTCTACGTCCCCAACGTTGTCGAGCTCATCGGCCTCGGCCTGGCCATCGACTACTCCCTGCTCGTGGTCCATCGCCTGCGCGCCGAGGCGCGCACTGGCAGCATCGACGACGCGCTCGTGCGCACGATGTCGCGCGCCGGTCGCACCGTTCTCTGGTCGGGGCTGACCGTCGCGCTCGGCGTGTCGGCGCTCCTGCTGGTCCCGGTGCCGTTCGTGCGATCGCTCGGCCTGGCCGCCCTCACCGTCCCGATCGCCGCGATCGCCGCAGCCACGACCCTGCAGCCGGCCCTTCTCTCAATGCTCGGACGGCGGGGTCTTCGCGCCGTCGGTCCGCGCGGACTGCTGGATCCGGACCTCACCGGCGGGCTCTGGACCCGGGTGACGGGCACGGTCGTTCGCCACCCGCTCCGCTGCCTGGCCCCGGCGCTGATCGTGCTGGCCGGCTGCGGCGTCGGCCTGGCGTGGCTCCAGGTGACCCCGGCCTCGGAGAGCGCCGTGCCCCACAGCGTGCAATCTGCCCGGGCCCTGGCCCTGGTGCAGTCGCGACTCGGGCCCGGCGTCGCCACGCCCATCGAGGTGGTCATCGACAGCGGCGGTCCCCACCGTGCCCTGTCGCGCGATCAGTCTGCGGCCCGACTGCGGCTGGCGGAGTCGATACTGAGCGACCCCGAGGTCCTCGTCGTGGCGATCGGGGTCAAGGGGCCCTATGTCGACCCGACGGGGCGCTACGCGCAGGTCTTCGTGATCGCGCGCCACGACTTCGGGTCCGCGCCCGCCCAGGCGCTCGTGCGACACATTCGCGGTCTGGTCGCGCGCGCCCGCTTCCCCGCCGGGACGACGCTCGACTTGGGCGGCGCACCGTCCCAGGGCGTGGACTTTCTCCGCGCGGTCTACGGTTCGTTCCCCGCCATCGTCCTAATCACCCTGACGCTCGCCGTCGCCGTGCTGACCCGGGCCTTCCGCTCGTTGACCCTGGCGGGTCTCGCCGTCGTGCTCGACCTGGTCTCGGTCGCGGCGGCCTACGGATTGGTGGTCGCGATCTTTCGCTCCGGCGCGGGCGCTCGCCTGCTGGGCACCTACCACGTGAGCCAGGTCGAGGGCTGGGTGCCGGTCTTCATCTTCGCCGTCCTCTTCGGGCTCTCCTCGGACTACGAGGTCTTCATCGTGTCGCGGATACGCGAGGCCCACGACGCCGGGGCCACGACCGTCGAGGCCATCCGCGAGGGCCTGGCGCGCACCGGAGCCGTCGTGAGCGCGGCCGCGCTGATCATGATCGGCGCACTCACCGGGCTGGTCGCCGGGCGCATCGCCGGTCTCCAAGAGCTCGGTGTCGGGTTGTCCCTCGGGATCTTGATCGACGCCACGCTGGTGCGCGGGGTCGTGCTGCCCAGTGTCATGACGCTCCTGGGCGAGCGCACCTGGTGGCTGCCGCGACCGGTGGCGCGCCTGCTACGCGTCACGGCCCCGCCCGGGGGCGGGGCCGTGACCGAGTCGGTCGACCTTACTTGACGATGCGGATCGCCAAGTGAATCGACGGGACCTGATACCCGAGGGCCAGGCCCGGGTCGTCGTGATTGCCCGAGAGCAGGGGAACCATGCCGTAGTAGGTGCCCAGGTTCGGTGACAGCGAGTAGAGCAGCGGATAGAGGTCGATGATGTGAACGCCGGGTCCGCCGGTCGCCGTCAGGTGGACGGCCATGTATCCGTTGGAGTGGAACCCACAGCCGTACCCGATGTAGCTGTTGTCGTAGTCGACCGCCAAGGTGTTGTCGAGCTGCGTCCAACCGACGCCCAGGATGCTGATGGTGAACTCCTGGCCCTCCTTGAACGTGTACGTGCCCGTGCCGACCTGGCCACCGACTTCGTTGGCGAGCGCGGCCGTGTCCTTCGCGGTGGCGACGCCCATGGACAGCAACTTGCCGGCCTTGTTGTAGAAGGGCATGATGCTCTCCTTCACGTAGAAGGGGACCTGAACCTCGACCAGGCTGCCCACGCCGGGCACCCGGTTGCCGGCACCGTCGGTGGCCGTGGCGCCCTTGATGACCACGATGGCGTGCCAACCACCGAGGGTGTCAACACCAGGGTTGTTCGGAATGGTGACGCGCTGGTCCAACGTGCCGTTGGCCACATTCGCGTTGCCGAGGGACGTGTAGGTGTAGCCCCAGCAGGTGCCGGTGCAGTTGACGCGGCTGCCGGTGACCGAGACGAGGTCCACTTCGACGCCGCCGGTGGCCGAGGAGGGCAGTCCGGTGACGTGCAGCGCGGTCTTGGTGCCCACTGGACCACTGGTGGGTGACAACGTCGCGGTCGCGGTGCTGGCGGGATCGATGGCGGTGGGCTGGCTGACCTTCGAGCCGAGAGCGGCGTTGTACATGGTCGTCAGATCGTTGGCGCTCACGTTCGGCGTGACACTGGTGGGCCACGTGATCGAAGGCTTGGGCAGCGCGTTGCCCTTGGTTACCGTGAAGACGCGTGCGGCACCATTGTCATCGGTGATCGGTGACTGGATGGGGTTCATGTACTGGAAGCTGATGGCGTCACCGACCTGGACGACGTGGGGGCCGATGCCACCCGACGCTCGAATGGTCACACTCGCGGTGCCGCGGGTCCAGTTGCCCATGATCTCGCCGGCGTAGTGGTTGTCCCAGAGGATCGAGCCCCCGCCGCCGTAGGGGTTGGCGTCCATGGACGTGTAGGTGACGGTGATCGGCGTGCCGACCGGCCCACTCTTGGGCGAGATCGTCACGGTGCGCAACAGGTCGAAGGACCCGTTGGCGACCCCGACGCCGCCGGCCACCGCCCAGATGTCGTGGTTGCCGCCGAAGTCCGTGGGCGCCGTCGTCGCGAGGCTGAAGTTGCCGCTGGCGTCCGTCGTTACCGTGGCCAAGTTCACGTACATCGAGTTGCTGTTGTTGAGGAGAGACGAGGCGGAGGTCGGCGAGTAGACCGAGCCCAGGTAGTCAACCGTGTTGGGCTCCGGGTCCACGCTCCACGTGGCCGTGTTGGTACCCCACGTGAGCTGCAACGTCGTATTGGGGGTGAGTCCGGTTCCCTTCAGCGTGATGGGTGTTCCGGTGACGCCGGCCTGCGGACTGGTCGTGAGCTTCTGGTAGTTCGCCGACGCCGTGAAGGTCGTGGCCGTGATGCCGCTGTAGGGCAACGCCGTGCCGGGAAGTCCGCTCGGCGCGGTGAGTTGCATGGGGTTGGCCGGTGGGGCCGACGCGGCGCCACTCGACGTGGCCAGCATCACGATCGGCAAGGCGGCAGCCACGGCGATCCGTACCGCGATCGAACCGCGGAACCTCTTTCCTTGAGTCAACTTCATGGTTCCCTCTCCCTTCCCGCTTCCCTCTCGGGACTTTGGCGAGTGTCTTTGTACCTTGGTTTTCACTGCGATGCCACGAGTCCCGAGTGAACTTTGAATCTTGAATCGTTCACTCGGGACTACTGGGACATTGGCGATGCTTTACATCTGAACGGCTCTTACTTCAACGTGACCGGAGCGGCCAGCAACGTGAGCACCGACATCGTGTGGTTGGGCTGGAACGTCCCAGTCTCGCCGGGCACGGCCTTGGTCACGACAATGGTCTTGACGGTGTGGTACGTGCGGAGCACTAACTTGCCCCGGACCCGGACGCGCTTGTGGGTGACGACGGTGACCTTCTTGGTCACGGCCGGAACGGCGATGGTCGTCATGGTGATGGTGTACGGAATCGGACCCGTCGGGCTGTACTGGCCAGCGCCGGTTCCCGTCTGGAGCACGCCAGTCCACATTCCGAGTCCGCCATGGTTGCCGTAGGTCAGCGGAATCGCGGTCGAATAGCCGGTGACCGTGACGGAAGCACTGGTCACGTTCGCTGACGTGAGCGCGGCGCCACCCAGATCGGCGTCATTGGCAGCCACCCGGAAGACGATGCCGTCTCCGACCACGTAGGACGACTGGATGCCGCAGGCGTTGGCCGTGCCCACCGTGTCGACGATGAACGAGATCGGGCCGGCCGTGTCGCCCTGGATCGGTGCGGCGATGGTCACGTTGTACGTCGCGGCCGTGGCGTTCGCGTAGTCAGTCGTGTCAGTGGGTACGAATGTGGCGCCAAACGCGACGGATCCCGCAGCGGTTGGAACCCACGCACACGACGCGATAAACGGGGTCGTCGTGCTCGTCGGCACAGCTGCGCAACCAGTAATCGTGGTGCCGCTCACGGTGAAGGTGACCGCACCGGCCACGCTCGTGGTCGCCACGAGGGGCGGCGTCGTTCCAGGGAACTCTCCCTTCGCGCCGCTCAACACGATGGTGGGTGTCGTGGTGGCTGCCGAAGCAGAGCCCACACTGAACACGACGACGCTGCCCAGGGCCAGGGACCCTACGGCAAGCAATGACATGAGTCTCTTCATGATGATTCTCTCCTGTTGGTGGGTTGGTGGGGCTACTTGTTGACGGTCAGGGTGCCGGTGAGCGTCGCGCTGAACGAATCGCTCTCGGTGGAGCCGGCCGTGGTGCTCTGGATCGAGAAGGAGCCCTTGAAGGACAGGGTGCCCTTCGCGCCCTTGTACTTGCCGGTGCCGCTCACGATCGTGGCGACGCCGCTGACGGTGACCGGGGTCGGCGCGGCCGAGTTGACGGCGCAGGCCTGGGTCTTGGCTGACGAGACGACCTTGACGACGATCCTGGAGCCAGCGCCGACCAGAGTGCCGTTACCCGAGAACGGGTTGCACGTGCTGGCCGCGGTGCCCGCGCCCTTGCCCGCCATCGTGCTCTTGCCGAGCAACGTCGCGGTACCCGTGCCATTGACGGAGGTGGCCGAGACGCCGGTCGAGCTCCACAACAGGGCGATGGTTCCCGAGTAGCTGCCCTTGAAGGCGACCTTCTTGGTCTTCGCCTTGACGACGTGGGCGGCGAGGCTCGACGCGTGGGTCGGGGCCTTGACCGCGGCCTGGGAGGTCACGGCGAAGCCGGTCAGGACCAGGGTGCTGATGGTGCCTACTGCTAGCAATCTCTTGAAAGTTTCCATGAGCCCAACGTAGGTATCCCCTGGATAGGCGACCTAGAGGCGTAAGTCCCATTATTCCGTTTTATGTGGTCAACCTGTGCTTTTGATAGAGTAAACCTATGACCATGGTCGACGGACTGACGGTCCAGCAGCTGCGCTACTTCGTCGCGGTGGCCGACGAGCAGCAGTTCACGCGGGCGGCCGAACTGCTCAACGTCGCCCAGCCATCGCTGAGCTCGCAGATCAATCGGCTCGAGCAGGCGTTGGGGGTCTCGCTCTTTCACCGCACGGTGCGACCGGTCACGTTGACCGACGCCGGCTACGAACTGCTCCCGCTCGCGCGCCGCGTGCTGGCCAGCGTCAACGACGTAATGCGCGGCGTCGCTGAGGTTGAAGCTCTGCGGCGCGGACAGGTGACGGTGGGCGCGACGCCGAGCCTCGGCGCTTCGCTGCTGCCGCGCGTCCTCGCCCACTTCCACCAGCACTATCCCGAGATCAGCCTCACCGTCGTCGAGCGCCACTCCGACGACCTCGCGACGCAGCTCGAGAGCGGAGCGTTGGACGTCGCGCTGGCGATCCTGCCGCTGACGCGCGCCACGCTCGAGGTGACCGTCCTCGCGACCGAGGAGCTCGTGGTCATGGTGGCCGACGACCATCCGCTCGCCCAGCACGACGTCATTCGCATCAGCGATCTGCGTGACGTGGCCATGATCATGTTCCGCGAGGGCTACGACCTTCGCACGACGACGATCAACGCCTTCGCGCGCGCCGGCTTCGAGCCGACCGTGGGTCTCGAGGGTGCCGAGGTCGGCAGCGTCCACGCGTACGTCACCGCGGGGCTGGGCGCGGCCATCGTGCCGAGCATCGTCGCCATGGGCGCGCCCGGCGTGCGCGCACTTCACTTGGCGTCACCCGCGCTCGAGCGCACCATCGGATTGGTCCGGCCGAACCACCACGCCCCCACGCGCGCCACCGCGGCGCTCATCGACGAGATCACCTCGATGCTCGCGCGCGGCGAGTGGCCGAGCCCGATGGAGTCAGGTCTGCATCGCACGGCCCCTTCGAAGGGCCAGGTCGCGCGCAGCGCATGAACGCCGGCGTGTTCCAACCGGGGGCCGCTGGGGCCATGCCTAGGATGGTCGAGGTCCCAAGGGCGCCTCACCGGCCCGTCGTGATGAGGAGCGAGGAGTAGCTGTGGCGGTCGCGGAGAGTTCCACGAAGGTTGTCCTCGGGGGGGCCCGCGGCGGTCCCGAGGCCACGACACTGCGGCGTGACCGGTGGTGGGTCCAGCCGGTGCTCACGGTGTCGGTGCTCAGCGCCTTCGTCATCTACTCGACGTGGGCCGCGTTCCAGAACAAGAACTACTTCGTCGGCGCCAACGTGCACCGAGACCTCATCAGCCCCTTCTACTCGCCCTGCCTCGTTCGCTCGTGCGTGCCCGGCGCCGCCCACGGCGTCCTCTTCTCGTGGTGGACGATCTCGCCGGCCCTGCTCATCCTGATCTTCCCGCTGGGCTTCCGCCTCACCTGCTACTACTACCGGCGCAGCTACTACCGGGCCTTCTGGTGGTCGCCCCCGGCCTGCGCGGTCGCCGACGCGCACGGGAGCTACTCGGGCGAGACGCGCTTCCCGCTAGTGATGCAGAACCTGCACCGGTACTTCTTCTATTTCGGCCTGATCCTCAACGTCATCCTCAGCTACGACGCGGTGCTCGCGTTCCGCCAGCCCGGCATCGGCTGGGGGGTCACCGTGGGCACGCTGGTCCTCACGCTCAACGCGGTGCTGCTCTGGCTGTACTCGGTGAGCTGCCACGCCTGCCGACACCTGTGCGGCGGCGGGGTGCGCAGCTTCAAGGCCCACCCCCTGCGCTACCGCTTCTGGAAGATGCTGACCCCGCTCAACGCCAAGCACATGAACCTGGCGTGGGCCTCGCTGATCTTCGTCGGCCTGACCGACGTCTACGTGCGCCTCGTCGCCTCGGGTGCGTTGACCGACTACCGGATCTTCTAAGAAGGATCGACCGTGACCCCCTACGAGCACCACGAGTACGACGTCGTGATCATCGGCGCCGGCGGCGCGGGCCTGCGCGCGGCCATCGAGGCCAAGGCTCGCGGCCTGCGCGTCGCCGTCGTGACCAAGTCACTCCTCGGCAAGGCCCACACCGTGATGGCCGAAGGCGGCATGGCCGCGGCGATGGGCAACGTGCAGTCCGAGGACAACTGGATGGTGCACTTCCGCGACACGATGCGCGGCGGCAAGATGCTCAACAACTACCGCATGGCCGAGCTGCACGCCAAGGAGGCGCCCGACCGCGTCTACGAGCTCGAGCAGTGGGGCGCCCTCTTCGACCGCACCGCCGAGGGAAAGATCCTCCAGCGTGACTTCGGCGGGCATCGCTACGCGCGCCTCGCTCACGTCGGCGACCGCACGGGCCTGGAGCTGATCCGCACCCTCCAGCAGAAGGTCGTGTCGATGGGCATCGACGTGTTCATGGAGTGCAAGGTGCTGCGCCTGGTGCGCGACGCCGACGGGCGCATCGCCGGGTGCGTGGCCTACTGGCGCCCGACCGGCGAGATCGTGACCTTCGCGGCCGCCAGCGTGATCGTCGCGACGGGCGGCGTGGGCCGGTCGTGGAAGTTCACGACGAACTCGTGGGAGAGCACCGGCGACGGCCACGCCATGGCGCTGTGGGCCGGCGCCCAGCTGATCGACATGGAGTGCATCCAGTTCCACCCCACCGGGATGGTCTGGCCCCTCAGCGTGCGCGGCCTGCTGGTGACCGAGGCCGTGCGCGGCGACGGCGGCGTGCTGCGCAACTCCGAGGGCCAGCGCTTCATGTTCAACTACGTCGCCGACATGTTCCGCGCCGAGACGGCCGACACCGAAGAGGAGGCCGACCGCTGGTACGACGACCACGACGCCGGCCGTCGACCACCCGAGCTCCTGCCGCGCGACGAGGTCGCGCGCGCCATCAACACCGAGGTCAAGGCGGGCCGCGGCACGCCCCACGGCGGGGTCTTCCTGGACATCGCCAGTCGGCGATCCGCCGAGTTCATCCGGCGCCGGCTGCCCTCGATGTACCACCAATTCATGGAGCTGGCCGGCGTGGACATCACGCGCGAGCCGATGGAGATCGGTCCGACCTGCCACTACATCATGGGGGGCGTCAAGGTCGACGCGGAGACCGAGGCGACGCGAGTCCCGGGCCTCTACGCCGCCGGGGAGGTCGCCGCCGGCCTGCACGGCGCCAACCGCCTGGGCGGCAACTCGCTCAGCGACCTCGTCGTCTTCGGGCGCCGCGCCGGCATCGCGGCGGCCGAGTACGCGGCCAGCTCGACCGGACCGCGCACCTTGGACGACGCGTCGGTCGAAGAGGCCGTCGCCGAGGCGCTCGCGCCCTTCGAGCGCACCGAGGGCGAGAACCCCTACGACATCCAGCGCGACCTCCAGGAGATGATGCAGGCCAACGTCGGCATCATCCGCAACGCCGCGGAGATCGACGACGCGCTCGAGAAGCTCCAGGGCTTCTGCGATCGGGTCCGGCGCATAAAGGTCACCGGCGGGCGGGCCTACAACCCCGGTTGGAACCTGGCCACCGACCTGCCGAGCATGATCACGGTGTCGCGGACCACGGCGCTGGGCGCGCGCGACCGCCACGAGTCGCGCGGCGGTCACACCCGCGAGGACTTCCCTACGGCCGACCCCGAGTACGCGACCTTCAACCTGGCGCACTCGGCACCCGGCGGACGGTGGGATGGCGACTACCTCACGGAGCGGTCCGCGCTCCTGGAGATACCCGACGAACTCAGGGCCCTGCTCGAGGAGGCGAAGTGATGTCCGAAGTGACCATGCGCATCTGGCGCGGCGACGCGTCCGGCGGCGACTTCGAGAGCTTCACGCTCGAGCAGAACGAGGGCGAGGTCGTCCTCGACGTAATCCACCGGATTCAGGCGAGCGCCGCCCCGGATCTGGCGTGCCGCTGGAACTGCAAGGCCGGCAAGTGCGGCTCCTGCTCGGCCGAGATCAATGGCAAGCCCCGCCTCATGTGCATGACCCGCATTGACCAGCTCCCCGAGGGTCCCGT
>DAIOGY010000039.1:0-9915 GCA_036745005.1 Acidimicrobiales bacterium
CCCGCGGGCCGCGTCTCCCCTGTTCGATCTTGCTCCGGGTGGGGTTTACCGAGCCGTCGCGGTCGCCCGCGGCGCTGGTGCGCTCTTACCGCACCGTTTCACCCTCACCTGTGCCCAGTTGCCCGGGCCATCGGCGGTCTATTCTCTGTGGCACTGTCCTGCACGTCACCGCGACTCGCTTCGCGAGCACCCTGCCCTGTGGAGCCCCGACTTTCCTCACCGCCCGTTGCCGGGCGGCGCGGCCGCCCAGTCGGCTCACCATCCGGCGTCCAGTCTGGCACAGCTGCGCGGTGTCGGCAATGACAAAGAGGTGACGATCGGGGGCTAGCCTCGCTGCGTGAACGAGGCTGTCATGGCAGATGGCGACACCGTTCTGGACGTCGGAGCCTTCTACGAGCTCCTGACCGCGCACCTCGAGTCGGCGTACGGGCGGCGCCATCCGCGCTGGGTGCGCGGCGAGGTGGCCAAGGTCTACGAGAAGACCCACCTCTACCTCGACCTGGTCGACGCCGGGTCACCGGCATCGGACGCGCGCCGCCCGGTGCTCAACGCCCACTGCTGGGCCTCGCAGTGGGTCGCCCTCAAGCGCCGCCTCGGCGCCGAAGGGGTGACCCTCGCGGCCGGCACCGTGGTCAACGTCTTCGGCTACGTCGACCTCTACGCCCCCCAGGGTCGCATCGGCTTCACGGTGACCGAGATCGACGTCGCCGGCCTGGTGGGCGACGTGGCGCGCCGTCGCGCCGAACTCATCGCCCGCCTCGA
Organism: Acidimicrobiales bacterium; assembly: GCA_036745005.1. Taxonomy (GTDB): domain Bacteria; phylum Actinomycetota; class Acidimicrobiia; order Acidimicrobiales; family RAAP-2; genus RAAP-2. Next base: position 763 of record DAIOGY010000039.1, read on the forward strand.
CGCCGAGGGACTGCTCACCACCAACAAGGCCCGGGCGCTCTCGCCGGTTCCGTTGCGCGTCGGGTTGATCGCCAGCCCCCAGACCGAGGGCTTCCAGGACTTCACGGGCCAGCTACTGGACTCGGGCTGGGGATTCGCGGTCACGCTCGCGGCGGCCACGGTCCAGGGCGACGCCGCGCCCGCGCAGATCGTGGCCGCCCTGACCGACCTCGACGCGCTCGGGCTCGACGTCATCTGCGTCGTGCGCGGCGGCGGCTCCCGGGGCGACCTCGCGTGCTTCGACGACGAGCGCGTCGCGCGGGCCATCGCCGGCGCCGCGACCCCGGTGCTCACCGGCATCGGCCACACCGGCGACGAGTCGATCGCCGACCTCGTGGCCCACGGCGCGGCGATCACACCGACGAAGCTGGGCGAGCAGATCGTGGCCCGGGTCGGCGACTGGCACGAGCGTCACGTTCGCCAGGTCGCTCGGCGCCTGGGCGAGGGCGCTGACGCGACGCTCGACGAGGCGACGGTCTACCTGGGGGAGCGTCGGCGCACGATGATCTTCGCCGTGCGCGACCGCCTGCGCTCCGAGCATCGACACCTCGGCGCGACCCGCGAGCGCGTGAACCTGCACGCGCGCCACGTCGTGGCCGACGCCGAGGCGTGGCTGGCGGGTCGACGTCGCCTCCTCGAGGCCTACGACCCGGCGCGGCGTCTGGCCCAGGGCTGGTCGATCGCGACGCGCGGCGGTGTGGTGGTTCGCTCGACCGGCGACGTGGCGCCCGGCGACGTCGTGTCGGTGCGCGTCAGTGACGGATCGTTCGACGCCACCGTGGGCGCGGAGAGAGGGGCATCGTGAGCACCATCGGAGAGTGGAACGCGGCGGCCGACGAGCTCGACGCCATCGTCGCGTCCTTTGACGAGGGCGAGGTCTCGGTCGATGACCTCTTCGCCAAGTTGGAACGCGCCACCGCGATCATCGAGGCGCTCGAGGCTCGCCTGGTGGCCACCAAGGCGCGGGTCGACGAGCTCGCTCCGCGCCTCGCCGCGGCCGCCGAAGACGCGTGAGCGGGGTCTACTTCCGCCAATTCCTGTCCGGACGCGACTTCGCCGTCGACGACGCGCTCGCGCGCGACATGCGCAACTTCGCCTACGCCGTGGGCGATCGCGACGCCGGACTCGCCCTGCTGGTCGACCCGGCGCACGGGCCGCGCGAGCTGGTCGAGCTGGTGCGCGCCGACGGCCTCGCCGTGGTCGGGCTCGTGGCGACGCACTTCCACCCCGACCACGTGGGCGGCGACATGATGGGCCGACGCGTCCAGGGGATCGCCGAGCTCCTGGAGGACGCCGACCTCGCCGTGCACGTGCAGGCCGAGGAGGTCGGATGGTTGAGCCGGGTCACCGGGCTGGCCCCGGGGTCCTTCACGGCCCACGGACCGGGCGGCGAGGTCGTCGTCGGCGACATCACGGTGTCGCTGGTGCACACACCCGGCCACACCCCCGGTAGCCAGTGCGCGCTGGTGGACGGGCGCCTCCTCAGCGGCGACACGTTGTTCATCTCCGGGTGCGGTCGCACCGACCTGCCCGGCGGGAGTGCCGAGCAGCTCTACCACTCGCTCTTCGAGCGCCTGGCCCCGGTCGGCGACGACGTCGTGCTCTACCCCGGCCACCTCTATTCGCCCGAGGCGTTCGCCCCGATGGGCGAGGTCCGTCGCACCAATCCCGTGCTGGCGCCGGCGAGCGCACCGGCGTGGCTGGCGCTCTTCGGCTCGTGAGGACGCTCGGCTCGTCCGATCACGTCGTGGTGGTGGGCGCCGGCCTCGCCGGGTGGCGCCTGTGCGAGTCGCTGCGTCGCGAGGGCTACGACGGGGCGATCTCGCTGATCGGCGACGAGCCCGACGCCCCCTACGACCGACCACCGCTGTCCAAGCAGGTGCTCGCGGGCAAGTGGGCGCTCGACCAGGCCACGCTGGCCACTCCCGAGCGCCTGGCGGCCGCCGACGTCTCGCTGCACCTGGATGCCGCGGCGGTGTCGCTGGACGCCGAGGCCGCGTCGGTGCAGCTCAGCGACGGCCGCGAGCTCGCGGGCACCCGCGTCGTCGTCGCGACCGGTTCGCGCGCCCGCAACCTGCCCTTCGCCGCCATGGAGCACCTGTACACCCTTCGACAGCGCCGCGACGCCGCGCGACTGATCTCCGCGGTGGAGTCCCTCGCGCCGTCGACGACCGTCGTCGTGATCGGGGGCGGATTCGTGGGCGCCGAGGTCGCCACCTCGCTGCACGCGCGCGGACTGTCCCCCCTGGTGCTCGAGGGCGCTGCTCGGCCCCTGATCAACGTGCTCGGCGAGGAGGTCTCGTCCTGGCTCGTCGGGCTCCCGGGGGCGGCCGGCATCGAGCTGCGCAACGACCAGCGCATCGACGACGTGGTCGTCGACGGCGACGACCTGGCCGTCGTGCTCGGCGACGAGCGGATCGTGACCCCACTCGTGGTGGTCGCCGCCGGGGCCGCGCCGAACGTGGAGTGGCTCAGCGACTCGGGGCTGACCCTCGACAACGGCGTGGTGGTCGACGAGGAATTCCGCGCGGCCGAGCGCGTCGCGGCGATCGGCGACGTGGCGCACTTCTCCTGGCCCAGCGTCGCGGGCACCGAGTCGATCCGCATCGAGCACTGGCAGAACGGCAACGACCAGGCGCACGCCCTGGCGCGCGCGTGGACCTCCGGCACGGCCACCTCGGAGTTCACCGTGCCCTACTTCTGGTCGGACCAGTACGGAAAGAAGATCCAGATGCTGGGCCATCCGCACGCCAGCGACGACGTCACCCGCGTGCTCCACGACGAGCCCGCCGGGCGATTCACCGCCCTCTACAGCCGCGACGGGCTGGTCACCGGGGTGGTCACCCTCAGCCAGCCACGCGCCCTGATGCTGTCCAAGGTGCTCCTGGACGCGCCGACGACGCTCGCGCGCGCGCTCGACCACGCTCCCTGGGCGGCCTAGAAGGCGATCGCGCTCAGGTCCGGGATCGTGCGCCGAACCCGCTCAACCGACGCGGCCCACTGCTCGCGGCGCGCCAGACGCTGCGCGGGGCTCGTCGCCGGCGCGAGGACCTCGGCGGGGTGCCACAGCCCCTCGACGTCCTCGGGGGACAGGTGCCCCGCGGCCACCAGCGCCATCAGTCCGGCGCCGCGCGCAGTCGCCTCGCGCTCTGAGGAGACCGCCACGCGACAGCCCGACGCGTCGGCCAGGCTCTGGAGCAGGAAGCGGCTGGCGGTCATGCCGCCGTCGACGCGCACCTCCTCGAGGGCCAGTCCGGTCTCGGCGCGCGCGGCGTCCACCAGGTCGGCGCCGCGCTCGGCGATCCCGACCAGCACCGAGCGCACCAGATGGGCGCGCGAGGTGCCTCGCGTGAGTCCGAAGAAACCCCCGCGCGCGCCGAAGTCCCACCAGGGTGTGCCCAGTCCCGAGAGCGCCGGCACGAAGGACACGCCGTCGTCGGCGACGGACGTGGCGAGCGCGTCGCACTCGGACGGGTCGGCGATCAGCGCGAGGTCGTCGCGCAGCCAATCGACGCACGCCCCGGCCGACAGCACGATGCCCTCGACGCCCCAGGTGACCTGGCCACCGCGGCTCGCCACCACGACGGGAAAGCAGCCCGAATCGAAGCGCGTCATCGCGTCGGGGCCGTCGCCGCCGCGCACCAGGTCCAGCATCGCGCCGGTGCCGAAGGTGATCTTGGCGCCCGCGCGCACGCACGACTGGCCGAAGAGCGACGCTGGCTGGTCTCCGATGAGCGCGGTGATGGGGGGCGACCCGGGTAGCGCGCTCGCGACGCCGTGCTCGCCCATGGTGTCGACGATCTCGGGCAGCAGGCCCTCGTCCAAGCCCAGCGTCGCCAGCACCTCCGGATCCCAGCTCCGCGCGTCGCGGGCCACGAGGCCGGTGACCGCGGCGTTGGAGTGGTCGGTCACGTGCGCGCGACCTTCGGTGAGCAGGTGGGCCACCCAGGTCTCGACCGTAGCCAGGCGCAGCGCGGGGCCGGGCCCGCCGGCGTGCTCCACGAGCCAGCGCAGCTTCGTCGCTGACTGATTGGGCGCCAGGCGCAGGCCCTGGGTCTGGAGAACCAGGCAGTCGATCACCGTGCGCAGGTCCTGCCAGCCCAGCGCCGGACCCACGGGTGCCCCGGTCACGGCGTCGAACAGGATCGTGGTGGCGCGCTGGTTGGTCACGCCCACGGCGTCGCAATCGGCGCCCTCGTCGAGCGTGCGCCGCGCCAGGTCGAGCACCGTGGCGCCGATCTCCACGGCGTCGAGCTCGACCTCGCCCGGCAGGGGCGTGGCGATCGTGAGGCGGCGCTGGTGGGCGTGGCTCACCGCACCGCGCTCGTCGACCAGGGCGGTGCGCACCGAGGTCGTGCCGACGTCGATGGCCAGGGCCCTCACCACGGCTCGCCCCCGAGGCCGAGGACGCCGGGGTTGAGCAGGTCGTCGGGGTCCACCACGCGCTTGAGGGACGCGAGCAGCGCGTAGGCGCCTCCCAGGGCGTCGGCGACGAAGCGGGCCCGGCTGCGCCCGACGCCGTGGTGATGACTCAGCGCCCCGCCCGCGCGCAGCACCTCGCGCGTCGCGACGTCCCACGCGCGCCGGTAGTACTCGGTCGGGTCGCCGTCGGGTCGCCCGGCGAAGGTGAAGTAGAGGCACGCGCCGTCGTCATAGGCGTGCGACTGGTGCACCGAGGCGGCGAGCGTCGCCGGCATCGCCCGCAGCGCGGCGAGGACGTGGTCACTCATTGCGGGCAGGTCCGCCCACGCCCCCGACACCTCGAGCGTGTCCACGCAGATGCCCGACTCCCAGAGCGCGGCGAGGGCCCCGACGTCGTTGCGGTGCGCGAGCCACGTCGCCACGGTGGCGACGTCGAGGCGGGCCGCGCCCTCGCACTCGTCGTCCACGACCCGGGCGGTCGCGACGCACAGGGTCTCGTCGCCTTCATCCAGGACGATGAGGGCGCACCCGGCGACGTCGAAGTGGCGACGCGACTCGGCCTCGTCGTAGAGGCGCAGCACCGCCGGGCGCGCGCCGCGCTGGAGGATCCGCCGGCACGCGTCGAGCCCCTCGGAGAAGGACGCGAAAGCCACGGCGCGACGCTCCTCGTGTCGCGGCGCTCGACGCATGACGAGCGTCGCCTCCGTGATGACGCCCAGCGTCCCCTCGGAGCCGACGAAGAGCTGGACCAGGTCGGGACCGACCGCGCGGCGCGGGGCCCGGCCACCAAGGGTGATGGCGTCGCCGTTGGCCAGGACGACGGTGAGGCCGCGCACGAGGTCTTCGATCTTGCCGTAGCGATTCGAGTACTGTCCCGCGCCGCGGCACGAGATCCAGCCGCCCACGCTCGAGAGCTCGAAGGATTGGGGCAGGTGGCCCACCGTCCAGCCGCGCGAGCGCGTGGCGGCCTCGAGCTCGGGCCCGAAACACCCCGCCTCGACGCGCACCAGACCGGACACCTCGTCGATCGCGACGACGGCGTTCATCGCGGTCATGTCCAGCGCGACGCCGCCGTCGGGCGCGACGGCGCCCCCGAGCACGCCGGAGCGCCCGCCCTGGGCCGTGACCGCGACGCCACGGGCGCGCGCGCCCGTCAGCACGGCGCTCACCTGGGCGCTCGTCGTCGGGCGAGCCACGAGACCGGGCCAGTGCGGCACGCGACCGGCGTGGACGTCACGGATCGTCAGGGGCCACCAGTCGCGGCCGTGCTCGGCGCGCGCCGCCGCCGACGTGTCCACGTCGACGCCCGCCCGGCGCAGCTCGTCGGCGAGGCCGTCGTCGGGCGCCGGCGCGCCGTCGAGCGCGCCCGGCGGGTACTCGTTGGGCATCGTCGGGCGCGTCACCGTTCAGATGACCAGTCCGGCCGCGGAGAATTCGTGCTCGACGAGCTCGCGGTACGTGTCGACCTGGCGTGCGCACTCCTGACGCGTCCACCAGAACTCGTCGGCGACCAGGTCGGCCACCGCGGGCGCCGCGCGCAGGGTCGCGCGCGCGTCCTGGAGGTGCGCGCGGGTGCGCCGCGCGAGCAGGTCGACGAGCGACGTGGCCATCTCCTGGCGAACGGCGTAGATGAACTCGGCGCCCACGTAGGGCAGCCCGTCGATGACGGGCTCGCCGAGACGGGGGTGCTCGCCGATCATCGCGAGCAGCGCCAGCGCGTCCTGGCCGAAGCGACCGTAGAGGTGGGCCTCGAGCTCGGTCGTCGGACGCCAAGGCCCGACCCCGTGCAGCGCGAGGCGCTTGGTGCGGCACGCCGGCACGCTCGCCATGTACGGCCGCAGGGCGTCGACGGTGTCCTCAGCCATCTGGCGGTAGGTGGTCCACTTGCCTCCGGTCACGTGCACGACGCCGTCGCGCTCGTCGGTCACGCGGTGGCGCCGCGACAGGTCGGCCGTGCGTTCGGTGAGCTTCTCGCCCGATCGCGGCGCGAGCAGCGGACGCAGGCCCGCCCACACCCCGGTCACGTCCGCCGGGGTCAGCGACGACGAGGTCCACGCGTTGACGGCGTCGAGCAGGTACGCCAGATCCTCGCCGGTGCACGTGGGATCGTCCAGGGGCCCGTCGTACTCGGTGTCGGTCGTCCCGAAGAAGGTGAAGGGCGCCTCCTCGAACGGCACGACGAACACCGAGCGCCGGTCCCCGGGCACGCGAAGGACCGCGGCAATGTCGGCGGGCAGGTGGTCCGCGCGCACCGTGGCGTGCACGCCCTTGGCCGGCGTCACGAGGTGCGACGGCTCGCGGCGGGCGAAGCCGACGACCTCGTCGGTCCACACGCCGGTGGCGTTGACCACGCAGCGTGTCGCCACCGTGAGGTGGCGACCTCCCAGGACGTCGCGCACCACGACCCCGGTGACGCGTCCCTCGTCGGAGCGCGTGACGTCCGTGGCGCGCGCGTAGTTGGCCACGTCGGCGTTGAAGTCGAGCGCCGCGGAGCGCGCCAGCGTGAGCGCGACGCGCGCGTCGTCGCCGCGCGCGTCGTGGTACAAGAACCCGGCGACGAGCCGATCGGTCATCAGCGTGGGCAGGTGTGCCAGCGCCTCGGCCTTGCTGACGCGCGAGAACCGCTTTCCGATCCGCCAGCCGCCCGAGAGGTCGTAGAGGCGCAGCGCCACGGCGTAGCCGCGCGACAGGGTCTTGGTCACGACGCCATCACGGCCGAACAGCGGGATCAGGAACGCCAGGGGGTGCACGAGGTAGGGGGCGTTGACCAGAAGGCGCTGGCGCTCTCGCAGGTTCTCGCGCACCAGGGCGAACTCGCGCTGCTCGAGGTAGCGAAGGCCGCCGTGGACCATCTTGGATGACTTCGAGCTGGTGCCCGAGGCCAGGTCGCCCGCCTCGACCAGGGCCACACGCAGTCCACGCGACGCCGCGTCCAGCGCTACGCCCGCGCCGGTCATCCCGGCGCCGATCACCACGACGTCGTAGGTCGTGGCGGCCATCCGCGCGAGGGCGTCATCGCGGCGGAAGGTGGACACCCGTCCATAGTTGCATAGCGGCCGAACTAACTTTCCGGGTATGGACTTCGAACTCTCGCCCGAGCATCGCTCCTTGCAGGAGATGGTGCGCCACCTCGCGCGTGACAAGGTGCGCCCGCGCGCGCGAGAGATAGACCGGACCGGCGAGTACCCCGAGGACATGTTCGAAGAGTTCCGCAAGGCCGACCTGCTCGGTCTGTGCATCCCCGAGCAGTACGGCGGCTCGGGCGCTGGGATCCTCGGCCTGGCCCTGGCGATCGAGGAGGTCACCAAGTATTCGAACGTGCTGGGCCTCATGCTGTTGCTCACGCGCCTGCCGACAGGCCCGGTGTTGATCGCCGGCACCGAGGAGCAGAAGCAGCGGTACCTGCCGGGCATCGCCAACGGTTCGCAGCGGGCGGCCTTCTGCCTGTCGGAACCGGGGGCCGGGTCGGACGTGGCCGGGATGGTCACGCGCGCGACGCTCGACCCCGACGTCGACGGCGGCTACGTGCTGAACGGGACGAAGTGCTGGATCTCGGGGGGGATGCAGGCCGACTGGCTCGCGGTCTTCGCGAAGACCGGCGACCCGGCGTCGCGCGACCACCGCCAGATCGGGTGCTTCATCGTGGACACCGTGGCGCCGGGGGTCACGCGCCCGCGCGTGGACCACAAGATGGGGGTCAAGGGGATCGACACCGCCGAGATCGTCCTGTCCGACGTGCGCGTTGGTCCCGGGCAGGTGATCGGCGGCGGCTTCTCACTCATCATGCAGTCGCTCAACGCCATGCGACCGATCGTGGCCGCGCGCGGGATCGGCCTCGCCGAGGGCGCGTTGATGTACGCCACGGAGTACGTGAAGAATCGTCCCGCGTTCGGCCAGACGATCGCGGACTTCCAGGGGATCCAGTGGGAGATCGCCAAGTGCGCGGTCGAGATCGAGGCGGCGCGCCTCCTCACCTACCGGGGCGCGGCCCTGGCCGACCAGGGGCGCTTCACCAAGGAGTGGGTGCCAATGTTGTCGATGTGCAAGTACTACGCCTCGGAGGTCGCGGTGCGCGCATCGGGGCTCGCCGTCCAGCTGCTCGGCGCGGCAGGCTACATGGAAGAGCACCCGACCGAGCAGTACTACCGCGACGCGCGCCAACTAACGATCGTCGAGGGCACGAGCCAGGTCCAGCTCGGCCTCATCGCGCGCGGTGTGCTCCGCCACGACCTGTGGTGGGACTAACGCGACGCGGGGGCCCACCTACACTGAGCGCGTGGCGGGTCCCCTCGACGGGTTGAAGGTCCTGGAGCTGGCGGGGCTCGGCGCCAGCCCCTTCGCCTGCATGATGCTGGCCGACCTCGGCGCCGATGTGCTGCGCCTCGAACGCGGCGACCCGGACGCGCCGGCCTCGGCGACCTGGGACGTCCTCAACCGCTCACGCGACTCGGTGGCGCTGGACCTCAAGAACCCCGCCGGGCGCGACCTCGTCCTGGACCTGGCCGTCCGGGCCGACGCGCTCGTGGAGGGCTTCCGGCCCGGGGTCGCCGAGCGACTCGGACTGGGTCCCGCGCAGTGCTGGGAGCGCAACCCACGCCTGGTCTACGCGCGCATGACCGGGTTCGGCCAGAGTGGCCCGCTGGCCGCTCGGGCCGGCCACGACATCAACTACCTGGCCATCTCGGGGGCTCT
>DAIOGY010000040.1:0-9686 GCA_036745005.1 Acidimicrobiales bacterium
CGACCTCGACCACAACGACGTCGACGACTACGACGACCCTGGCTACGACCACCACGACGGTGGCGAGCACGACCACGACGACCACCAGTCCGACCACGACCACGACGATCGCGAGCGCCCCAGCGGTTCCGACGAACCTGTCGGCGACGGGCCGCTTCCGTCACATCTCCTTGACGTGGAGCGAGACGACCACGGGCGTCACGTTCGACCTGTACCGGGGCACGTCGTCGGGTGCAGAGACCCTGTACCGGAGCGGACTAACCGGCACGTCCTTCAGTGACTCGTCGGTCGCCCGCGGAACGACCTACTACTACAAGGTGTCCGCCGTGCGTTCCGGTGTTCAAAGCGGGCTCTCGAATGAGGCATCCGCGGCGGCGAGGTAAGCCGGCGCGAGTGGCGTGGACGTCGGGCCGGTCCCGGCGGCCGGTCGGGTCTGCTGCCGCACCGCTGCGCCGTTCAGACCACGGTCTCGCCCAACGCTGACCCCGCAGGTGACGGCATGGTGAGCATCGTCGCACACGAGTTGAGTGAGTCCGCTACGGACCCGTAATCCCTTGGCTGGTCCCAAGACTCGATCGGCAGGGTGATCGGCGACCGATACGCGTGGAACTTCGAGAGCACGTTCATTGCCGCCAACGGGTCGTCGGTCCACGCGGCGTGGACCGACGACGGTCCGGAGTATCTGTACGTGGTCGATGAACTGTGGGTCAACGCCCCTGGAGGGTACCGCGCATTGAACTACTGAGGGTCGACGATCGGTGCCGAGACCGCATACCGGTACCATGACACCCAGGACCGTCGAGAGGCCCATGGCGAGGACGCGCAAGACCCAGAGCGAACGCCTGCGCGTCCCGCCACCGCTCATCAAGAGCCGCGTCCCGTCGGGTCGCGGCGCGATGGAGCAGCCCAACGTCACCCACGACGGCGACGCCGCGCTGACGCCGAGGTTCTGGCTCGCGGTCGCGCTGACCGGTGTCGCCACCGGCCTCTTCGGGGACCTACTCATGGGCGTGCTCAGCGTCGTCGAGCGGTGGGCCTTTCACGCCCGTACCAATCGATATGAACCGGCCGTGGCCGCGGCCTCGGGCATCCACCGCGTGCTCTGCCTGGCCATCGCCGGAGTGGTGGGCGCGGCGGGCTGGTACCTCGTGCGCCGATACCTGCGCCACCAGCGCTCCCACATCGACGACGCGATATGGTCCGGCGACGCGAACCTCGGCCTGCGCCGCAGCTTCTTCACGTCGGTGATCTCCGAGGTCGTGGTCGGCCTGGGCGCGTCGATCGGCCGAGAGGCCGCCCCCAAGCTGATGGGCGGCGCATCGGGCACCGTGGCGTCGCGCTGGCTCGGGCTCTCCGCGGCCCAGCGCAAGCTCTTGGTCGCGTGCGGCGCAGGCGCCGGGCTGGCCGCCGTGTACAACGTCCCACTCGGCGGAGCGGTGTTCACCGCCGAGGTTCTGGTCGGCAGCTTCGCCCTGCCCACGGTGCTGCCGGCGTTGGCCTGCTCGGCGATCGCGACTCTGACGGCGTGGCTCACCCTGCCCAGCGGGCCGACCTACGCCGACATCACGAGCTACCACTTTCGCGGGTCGGTCATGGTATGGAGCGTTCCGGCAGGCCTCGTCATCGGGGCGCTGTGCATCTTCTACGTGCGGCTCATCGGATGGGTCTCGTTCCACCGCGCCGCCGGTGCGTCGATCTTGTGGACCATGCCCCTCACGTTCACCGCGGTCGGAGTCCTCGGCCTGTGGTATCCCCAGCTCTTCGGCAATGGGCAGGACATGGCTCACGCCGCGTTCGTTGGCGCCGGCAGCGCTGGTCTGCTCTTGGCCCTCTTTGCGCTCAAGCCACTCGTGACGGCGGCGACCCTGGGCAGTGGCGCCGCTGGCGGCCTGTTCACGCCGTTCCTCAGCACCGGCGCCGCGCTCGGCGCCCTGCTGGGCGTGGGCTGGAGCCACCTCTGGCCCGGCGCGCCGGTCGGCGCGTACGCGCTCGTCGGTGCGGCGGCAATGATCGGCGCGGCGATGCAGGCGCCCCTGGCCGGGCTGGTCCTCGTGCTGGAACTCACCCACAGCAGCTTCTCCTTGGCCCTACCGATGATGTCGGCCACCCTCATCGCGACTTTCCTGGTACGCCACGTCGACGGCTACTCGATCTACTCGGCTCGACTGCCGCGACTCGAGGGCGCCGAATACGTCGACGCGCCGTTAGCCGTGACGACCGCCGCCCAGGTCACCTTCGAGCCCGTCGAGGGTGCGCCACAGACGGTTCTACGACGCTCGTTCGCGGCTCCGGCCACGGACCTCTATCGGGCGTGGACCGACGCGGCGACCCTGGCCCGGTGGTGGGGCCCACAGGGTACGACCGTGTCCGCCAGCGAGATCGATCCGGTCGAGGGAGGGCACTATCGCATCGTCGTGCGCGATGCGAACGGCGCGGATGCGGCCGTCTACGGGACGCTGCACGGACTTCGCCCGCCGATGGGTTTCGCGATGACCGTGCACCTCGACGAGCAGCCGGCCGAGTTCGTGGAATGGTTCCGACCCGCCGGGACCATATTGGCCGGCCCACCGATCGAGTGGCACTACGCGATCTCCTTCGCCGAGTCGGGCGGTTCGACTGTCGTTGAGGTCCTCGGCACCTATCCCGTCGCCGAGGACCGCGACCGGGTTCTGGCGCGGGGCGCGCGCGGCTGGTCCGACAGCTTCGATCGTCTGGATGAGGTCCTCGCTGCGCGCTAGCCCGGTGATGGTCGGCGTGCGACAATGGAACCATGTACGTCCCCCCGGCGTTCGAGGTCGACGACGACGAGGCGTGGGCGGTGGTGCGCGACGCGGGCGCCGGGATCTTGATCACGCCGTCGCCGGAGGGAATGCTCAGCGTCGTCGCGCCGGTCCTGGTCAGCGGGGATCGTCGGACGATCGCGTCGCACGTGGCGCGCGCCAATCCCTGGTGGCGGGCCGTCTCGCCCGAGTCCGAGGTGCTCGTGCTCTTCCTCGCGGCCAGCGCCTACGTGAGTCCGACCCTGTATCCGAGCCGGCTGGAGCAGCCGGGCGTCGTGCCCACGTGGAACTACGTCGCGGCCGAGGTGCGCGGGCGCGCCACGGTCCACGAGGACCCGACGTGGCTGAGAACCCAGGTGACCTCACTGACGGACCGCTTTGAAGCGGGCCACGAGCCCCGATGGTGGGTCGCCGACGCGCCCGAGGAGTACGTCGAGCGTCAGCTTCGGGCCATCGTCGGCCTCGAGATCACGGTGGGGTCCATCGTCGGCAAAGCCAAGCTCTCCCAGAACCGGCCGGACACGGATCGCCTGAATGTGCGCGACCACTTCAATGAAGGGTCGCTCGCCGAACGCAACGTCGCCGCGCACATGATCGAGCGTGAGTAGCCCCGTCACGGTGCGCCGCGGCGGAGTCGCCGACGCCTCCGCGTTGCGCGCGATCCGTCTCGAGGCCTTGGCCGACACGCCCGAGGCCTACGGCGCGACCTACGACGAGGCCGCCGGATGGGACGACGCCCACTGGCGTGACGTGGCCGGGCGCTGGGTCTACTTCCTGGCCGAAGAGGGCGATGGCGTCGTCGGCATGGCCTCGGGCGGCCTCCACGACAACTATCCGGGGACGTGGTGGCTCTTCGCGATGTACGTCACCGCGACCCGGCGCGGCACCGGAGTCGCGGAACTTTTGGTCGACGCGGTCGATGAGTGGGCACGCAGCCAGGGTGCGAGCGAGCTGTACCTCCACGTGACCAACCTGGTCCCGCGAGCCCGCGCCTTCTACGAGAAGGTGGGATTCCGCTCGAACGGCGAGGTCGCCTCCCTGCACCGCGACACGTCGGTCAGCCTGGTCACGCTGGTGCGCCGCCTTGACTGAGCGCGTCGACCTGCGGATCGAGGAGGTCGACCCTCGGCGCCTTCACCCATTGCGGCGCCGCGTCCTGCGCGGCGACGACCCGATGGCGAGGGTCGATGAGCCTCGCGACGGCGAGGTGACTGCGTTGCACCTGGCCGGAGTGCTCGACGGCGAGATCGTGGTGTGCGCGTCGTTCTTCGAGGCGGCCTTCGCGCCGGATCCCGGGTCGAGCGCCTATCAGCTGCGCTTCATGGCCACGGACGCCGCCGTTCAGGGCCGCGGTTACGGCGCGCGCGTCCTCGCCGAGGCGGAGCGTCGGCTGCGCGAGCGGGGCGCGACGCGTCTGTGGGCCAACGCCCGCGACACCGCTCTCGGCTTCTACCAATCGGTGGGTTTCGTCGCGGTCGAAGGATCGGAGTTCTTGAGCGCCGAGACGCAACTTCCCCACACGGTCATTTACATGACGCTGGGCACCGCGCCGACGTAGCCGAGACCGCGCCGGTCGCCCCACTAGTTTTGACGTCATGCGACGAAACCTGATCCTGCTCATCGTCATCGCGGTCGCCGGGGTGGGCGCCGCCGCCTACTACCACTACCACAAGAACTCGTCATCGACGCCGACGACGATTGCGGCGACGACCACGACGCTTCCCCCGATCGCTCCACTCACCGGTCTGTCGGATCCGGCGGGTCAGGCCCTGACCCGGTGCGCCCTGACGATCAAGGTGGAGAACACCCCGGACGCGTTGCCCCAGTGGGGCATCGACCGGGCCGACGTGGTCTACGAGGAGATCGTGAATGGCGGCATCACCCGCCTCGCCGCCATCTTCAACTCTCAAGCGCCCGCCAAGGTCGGACCGGTGCGCTCGGTGCGGCCCACCGACACCTCCGTCGTCTGGCCGATCGGTGGGATCTTCGCGTACTCCGGCGGCGCGGCCTACGCCGTCGAGTCCATTTCCCACGCCCCCGTCAAGCTCGAGGACGAGACGACGGCCGGCGCCGCGATGTACCGCGACCCGAACCGTCAGGCGCCTCACAACCTGTACGCCTCGGCGGGAGCCCTCTTCGAGTTCAAGGGAACTCCCACTCCGCCGCCAGCGCTGTTCGCCTACCGCCACAACACCTGGGGCGTCGGCACGAAGGTCGTGCACCGCTTCACGGTGGAGTTCCCGAGCATCTACCCGGTCACCTGGACCTGGAACACCACGACGCTGTCGTGGGACCGCACGCTCTTCGGCAAGGCGATCATCACCGGCACCGGTGTGCGCGTGTCGCCCAAGAACGTCGTGGTGATGTTTGTCAACTACGTCAATGGCATCGGCACGATGGCCTCCTACGCCAACCTCAACGGTCACGGCAAGGTGGAGGTCTTCTCCGACGGCCACATGATGACCGGCGTCTGGTCGCGCGGTCCCGCCAAGTCTGACGTCATTGCGTACCACACCCTCACGGGCGCGGTCATCGCCATGAAGCCCGGCCAAACCTGGGTGGAGCTGATCGACAATGGCGTACCCGTGCCGACCTCGTAGCCTCGCGCGCGCCGCGGCCCTCGGCCTAGGGTGGCGGCACGAGTTGAAAGGGGAGCGGTGACCTACGACGAGCAGCTGGTGACGATGCCCGACGGGCGGACCATCGAGGTGGCCACCCTGGGTGACCCTGACGGGCCCACGGTCGTCTTTCACCACGGAACCCCCGGCTCGGTGGCGCTGCTGTCGTACTTCGAGGCCGCCGCCCACGACGCGGGGCTGTTCGTCGTGACGACGTCGCGACCCGGCTACTCGGTGTCGACTCGCCTCGAAGGTCGCAGTGTCGCCTCGGTCGTCGGCGACACGCGGGCGGTGCTCGACGCCCTCGGCCGCGACGACTACGTGTCGGTCGGCTGGTCGGGCGGGGGACCCCACGCGCTCGCCTGCGCCGCGCTGGACGCGCCGAGGTGTCGCGCGGCGTGGTCCCTGGCGGGAGTGGCGCCCTTCGACGCCGACTTCGACTGGACCGACGGGATGGGACCGGAGAACCTCGAGGAGTTCGCCCTGGTGCAAGAGGGAGGTCCGCGCTTCGAGGAGTTCATCGCCGTGGCCGCTGAAGCATTCGCTGGCGCCACGCTTGACAACGTCATGGAGCTGTTCGGAGGACTGCTGTCCGACGTCGACCGGGCCGCGCTGGAACCCGAGGAACCCCGAGCGGTCTTCGTCGAGTCGTGCCGCCGGGCTTTCACCATCGACGGCTCGGGCCTGTTCGACGACGACCGGGCCTTCGTCGCCGGATGGGGCTTCGACCCCGCCGACATCGAGGTGCCCGTCGAGGTCTGGTACGGGGGCGAGGACCTCATGGTGCCCGCGAAGCACGGCGACTGGCTGGCCGCACGAATGCCCGGGGCGCGGCCCGTGTACCGCCCCGGCGAGGGGCACGTGACGCTCATGACCGGCTGCTTGCGCGAGATGGGTCTCGCGTTTCGCCGAGCCTTTGAATGACTGCGATGATGGGCACCGAGTCGAGGCGAGGAGCGCCGTGCGCGTAGGCAACCTGTACGGACCGGACGCCACCTTCCTGGGCGTGCCCGCGGCCGACCCCGACGATCGCGCCACGTGGGCCGGAGCCGCCGCGGCGATCGTGGGCGCGCCCTTCGACGGGGGGACCTCGCACCGCGCGGGTGCTCGCTTCGGTCCCCAGGCGATCCGCTCGACCGACTACCTGCCCCACGACGGCGCCCGCCCGAGCCTGGCCCTCGGCGTCGACCCCCTGACCGAGTTGGGCGTGGTCGACCTGGGCGACGTGGTGATGCCCTCGGGCGAGACCGAGCGCTCCCTGGCCGCGCTCGAGGCCCGGGTCACCGACGTCGCCGCGGCCGGCGTTCTGCCGGTCATCCTCGGCGGCGACCACACCATCGCGCTGCCCGACGTCACGGGCGTGGCCCGCCACATCGGCTGGGGGCGCGTCGCAGTCATCCACTTCGACGCGCACGCCGACACCGGCAACAGCCAGTTCGGCTCGCTCTACGGGCACGGCACGCCGATGCGCCGCCTCATCGAGTCGGGGGCCTGCCGCGGCGACCGCTTCCTGCAGATCGGGCTGCGCGGCTACTGGCCCGAGCCCGCGACGCTCGACTGGATGGCCGTCCAGCGCATGCGCTCCTACGAGATGAGCGAGGTCGTGGCGCGCGGGCTCGACGACGTCCTGACCGAGGCCCTGGCCATCGCCGCCGACGGGTGCGACGGGGTCTTCTTGTCGGTGGACGTCGACGTGGTCGACCCCGGCGCCGCTCCCGGCACCGGCACGCCCGAGCCGGGCGGGCTCTCGGGCCGACAGCTCCTCGACGCCGTTCGTCGAGTCGCCATGGAGAGCGTGCTGGTCGGGATGGACGTGGTCGAGGTGTCGCCCCCGTACGACCACGCCGAGGTCACGGCCTACTTGGCCAACCGCGTGGTGCTCGAGGCGCTCGGCGGGGTCGCCTGGCGACGACGGCGCGAACGCGGTGACGTCGTGCGCGCGCCCGCCGACCCGCTGCTGTTCCGACGCGGCCGCTAAGAGGCCGCCAGGGCGGCCGGCACCGAGGCGAACAGGTCGAAGGTCTCGGTGATCGGGACGGCGGCCGAGAAGAGGAAGCCCTGGCCCAGCGGGCAGCGCAGCTCGCCCAGGCGCGCGCGCTGCTCGAGCGTCTCGATGCCCTCGGCGATCATGGTGATGCCCAGCTTGTTGCCGAGCGCGACGATGGCCTCGAGCAGGGTGTCATTGTCGGGGCTCTCGTTCGCCGGACTCACGAAGAACCGGTCGATCTTGATCACGCGCGGGTGCAGGCGCACGAGGTAGGACAGCGAGGAGTAGCCGGTGCCGAAGTCGTCCAGGGCGAAGCCCACGCCGAGCTCGCGCAACTCGTCGAGGATGTCGAGCGTGGCCTCGAAGTCGCGAAAGGTGACCCCCTCGGTGATCTCGACGAGCAGGCTCGACGCGGGAAGGCCGCTCGCGGCCAACGCCTCGGTGATGGTGGCGGTGAGGCTGGGGTCGCGGAACTGGTTGGCCGACAGGTTGACGGTCACGAAGGTCGGCGCGCCCGACGTCGCGGGAGGCCAGGTGGCGGCGGCCTCGATCGCCTGGCGCAGCGCGAAGGCGCCCAGCTGGAAGATGAGGTCGCTCTGCTCGGCCAAGGCGATGAACGTGTCGGGGGCGACCCAGCCGCGCACCGGGTGGGGCCAGCGCATGAGCGCCTCGAACCCCACCACCTGGTCCGTGCGCAAGTCGATGATGGGCTGATAGTGCATGCGCAGCAGCCCCTGGGCCAGTGCGTCGCGCAACTCCTGGACCAGGGTGAACGTGCCGACCACTCGCTGCTGCATCGTGGGTGTGAAGACGGCCGAGCTGTTCTTGCCCTCGCGCTTGGCCTCGTAGAGCGCGACATCGGCGTTCTGGATGAGGTCGCGAGAGCTGGCCGTGTCCTTGTCCCAGATGGCGATGCCCACGCTGGCGTGCTGCTGGACGGAGATGTCGTCGATCACGAAGGGCTGGGTCAGCGCGGCCATCAGCCGGTTCGCGATCCCCACCGCTTCCTCTCGCGACTCCAGGCCCTCGGCGAGGTAGAGGAACTCATCGCCGCCGAGTCGCGAGAGGGTGTCGGCGGCGCGCGAGACGGCTTCGAGGCGCCGGGCCATCGCGACCAGCAGCTGGTCGCCGAACACGTGGCCGAAGGTGTCATTGATCGCCTTGAAGTCGTCCAGGTCGAGCAACAGGACGGCGCCGAAGCCGCCCAGGCGCGACACCCGGGCGTGCGACTGGGCGAGCCGGTCCTCGAAGAGGGCGCGGTTGGCCAGCCCGGTCAGGCTGTCGTGCAGGGCCTGGTGAGTCAGTTGGTCCGCCAACGCGCGTTCGTCGGTGACGTCGCGTTCCGAGGCGAGGAAGTAGAGGGTCTCGCCCTTCTCGTTGCGGTTCGCCGAGCCAGAGACCTCCGAGAAGACGATTCGCCCGTCCTTTCGTAGGTAGCGCTTGACGTAGCGGATCTGCTCAGCGTTGTTGGCGGTCAGCATGCCCAAGGAGTTTTCGGTGATGCCGACGTCCTCGGGCAGCGTGAAGATCTTGGAGTCGTGGCCGACCAGTTCGTCGTGCCGGTAGCCGACCATGTCGCAGAACGCCTGGTTGACGTCGATGACGCGGTCATCGCGGTCGGAGAAGACCATCGGAGCCATGTTGGACTCGAAGGCCAGCCGGAAGCGCTGCTCGGCCGCCCGCAGCCGGCGCTCCTGCTCGGCCAGGTTGGCGCCGTCGCGGAGTCGGCCGAGTCCGTAGGCCATCTCGCCGGACAGCTCGCCCAGCAACGAGAGCTCTTCGGGCCCGAAGGCGCCGGGCTCGCGCGCGCAGATCGTCAGCGCCCCCACGACGTGGCCGCTCAGGGCGATCGGCAGCGCGCAGATCGTCTCGATGCCGAACTCCTCGGACCGCTGGCGCCGCGCCTCGGTCTCCATGCTGACCGTCGCGTCATTGAGCACCTGGACCTGCCCGGTGCGCAGGGCGAGCCCGGTGGGGCCGGCACCCGACGGGTCGTCGGCCCAGGTGATGCCCATCCCGGCGAGCGACACGACGGCGCCGGCGGCCGCGGCGATGTCGACCGAGCGCGCCTCGTCGTGGCGCGCGAAGCCGACCCAGGCCAGCACGTATCCGGCATCGACGATGGTCGAGCAGATGTCGCGCAGCAGCGCGGTCTCGTCGCTCGCGTGCATCAAGATCTGGTTGCCGCGCGACAAGGTCGTGAGAGCCCGGGCCAGGTTGGTCTTCTCGGTGACCTCGCGGGAGTTGATCAAGACGCCGCCGACGACCGGGTCGTCGAGGCTGTTGGTAGCGAACGTCTCG
>DAIOGY010000041.1:0-9479 GCA_036745005.1 Acidimicrobiales bacterium
GCCCTGGATGCGTGACTTTCGCCTGAGCGCGCTCAAGCGCTTCGAGAAGAAGCCCATGCTGCCCTGGTTCGCCGAGCGGATGCCCGACCTGGACTTCAACGACATCTACTACTACATCAAGCCCACCGAGAACCTGGTCGACAAGTGGGAGGACCTGCCCGACGCGATCAAGAACACCTACGAGCGCCTGGGCATCCCGGAGGCCGAGCGCAAGTACCTCGCGGGGGTCACCGCCCAGTACGAGTCCGAGGTCGTCTTTCACCGCAACCGCGAGGACCTCGAGCGCCTCGGCGTTCTCTTCTGCGACATGGACACCGCGGTGCGTGAGTACCCCGACCTCGTGCGCAAGTACTTCGGCACGGTGATCCCGCCCAACGACAACAAGTTCGCCGCGCTCAACTCGGCGGTGTGGAGCGGCGGTTCCTTCATCTACGTGCCGCCAGGGGTCAACGTCGACCAGCCCCTGCAGGCCTACTTCCGGATCAACACCGAGAACATGGGCCAGTTCGAGCGAACGCTGATCATCGCCGACGAGGGCAGCCAGGTCCATTACGTGGAGGGTTGCTCGGCACCCGTCTACACGACCGACTCGCTCCACTCGGCGGTCGTCGAGCTGGTGGCCCTGCCGGGGTCGCGCATCACTTACACGACGATCCAGAACTGGTCCAACAACGTCTACAACCTGGTGACCAAGCGCGCGCGCGCCGAGGCCGAAGCCCACGTCGAGTGGATCGATGGCAACATCGGGTCGCGCCTGACGATGAAGTACCCGTCGGTCTACCTGATGGGTCCCAAGGCCTCCGGCGAGGTCCTCTCGGTGGCCTACGCCGGGCCCGGCCAGGTCCAGGACGCCGGGGCCAAGATGATCCACTGCGCCCCCGAGACCACGTCGACCATCATCTCCAAGTCGATCTCCAAGGACGGCGGCACCACCGCGTACCGAGGGCTGGTGAAGGTCGAGGAGGGGGCCACCGGAGCCAAGAGCTTCGTACGCTGTGACGCCCTGATCCTTGACGAGATGTCCGTGTCCGAGACCCGTCCCTACATGGAGGTCGGCGAGCAGGACGCGTCCATCGGCCACGAGGCGACGGTCTCGAAGATCGGCGACGACCAGCTCTTCTACCTCATGAGCCGGGGACTCACCGAGGCCGAGGCCATGGGCATGATCGTCAACGGCTTCATCGAGCCCGTAACCCGGACCCTGCCGATGGAGTACGCCGTCGAGTGGAGCCGCCTGATCGAGCTCCAGATGGAGGGCGCGATCGGCTGACCGCCCCCGGTCGTCGCGCGCGCGACTAAGACTGCGGTGTGGCGGTGACGAGCGAGATGATGACGGCGTGGGCCGTCGCGACCCCCGGCCCGATCGACGGTGGGCCCCTCGAGCGGGTTACCCGAGCCGTGCCGGTGCCCGGCCCGCGCCAGGTGCGCCTGCGGGTCAGCGCCTGCGGGGTCTGTCGCACCGACCTGCACCTGTGCGAAGGTGACCTCGCGCCACGGCGGCGCCTCGTCGTTCCCGGGCACGAGATCGTGGCCGTGGTCGACGAGCTGGGCCCGGGAGTTGTCCACCTGCGCGTCGGCGATCGGGTGGGGGCCGCGTGGCTGGCCGGCACCTGCGGAGAGTGCGCCTTCTGCCGTGACGGCCGCGAGAACCTGTGCACCGCGCCGACGTTCACCGGCTGGGACGTGGACGGGGGATACGCGCCCTACGCGCTCGCTCACGAGGAGTACGTCTACGTCCTGCCGGACGCGGTTGACGACGTGCACGCCGCGCCGCTGCTGTGCGCGGGGATCATCGGCTTTCGGTCCCTGCGGCGGTGCGAGCTCCCTCCCGGGGGCCGCCTCGGCATCTACGGCTTCGGTGGCTCGGCTCACCTGACCGCCCAGATAGCGCTGGCCGAGGGCGCCACCGTCCACGTCATGACGCGCTCGCCCGAGGCTCGCGAGCTGGCGCTGGCGCTCGGTTGCGCGAGCGCCAGCGACGCGGCCGACGCCCCGCCGGAACGTCTCGACGCCGCCCTGCTCTTCGCCCCCGTGGGCGACCTGGTCCCCGTCGCCCTCGCCGCCCTGGACCGCGGCGGGACGCTGGCGGTCGCGGGCATCCACCTGAGCGACATCCCGGTCCTCAACTACCAGCGCCACCTCTTTGAGGAGCGAACCCTGCGCAGCGTCACGGCGAACACACGAAGTGACGGCCGCGAGTTCCTAGAGCTCGCGGCGCGCTTCGAGATCACGGCGACCGTCCAGCCCTACCCGTTCGAGCGGGCCGACGAGGCCCTGGCTGACCTGGCGCACGACCGGGTCAATGGCGCCGCCGTCCTCGTCGACTTCGACGCTGAGTCCGCGGCCCCGACGATGGACAGATGATCGACGGGTGTCGGCTTCGTCCGTGCCGGCGCGGGGTCTCGTGCTGGGGCTAGCGGCCGCGACCTTCGCCGCTTCGGGCCCGGCCGACTGAAGCGCGCGTTGCACCACCGCGCCGGGCCGGACTCGTCCCCAACCGGCCTCCGTGCCGCGCCGGTGACAGGGCGACCGGCGAGTTCTCGGGCGACGGTCGACGAGAGCGACGCACCGACGTGACCGGATAGAAGCTCACGGGGCACGCTCGGGGATGACGGTGAGCACGACGTTGCCCGTCTTCTGCTCGGTCTCGACGTACTCGTTCGCCTCGACGACCTGCTCGAGGGGGTAGGCGCGATCGATGACCGCGCGGTACCTCCCCGCCTCGATCAGCTCCTTCAACAGGGCGACGTCGCGCTTCGTGTCCGCGTGGCGCTCGAAGGGGAGCCGGACCCGCCGGGTCGGCAGCACCGCGGTGACGATGCCCAGGTAGGGGTTCTGCCACATGAACCCCAGGTCGGTGACCACGTACTCGCCGCGGGGCACCAGAGAGCGCCGACAGCGGCGGTAGGAGTGCTTGCCCACCGCGTCGAAGATGACGTCGTACGTCTCGCCGTTGCGCGTGAAGTCGTCCTGCGTGTAGTCGATCACCTCGTCGGCGCCCAGGGACCGCACGACCTCGACGTTCTTCGTATTGCACACCGCCGTGACGTGCGCGCCGTAGTACGCGGCCAGCTGGACCGCCGCCGTTCCGATGGAGCCCGACGCACCGTAGATGAGTATGCGCTGGTTCCCTCTTGACATCACCGACCGCATGCACGTCAACGCCTGGATCGCTCCCATGCACACGGACGCGGCCTCCTCGAAGGTCAGGCTGTCGGGCTTCGCCGCGATCGGCGCGTCGTCGCCGACGCACACGAACTCCGCGTGCGTTCCGTGGCCATCGCGCGTGACGCCGAAGACGGCGTCGCCGGGCGCGAACGCGACCACACTCGGGCCGACGGTCTCGACCACCCCGGCGAACTCGCTGCCCAGTGTCTTCTTCCGAGGTCGCGTGAGACCCGTGAACGCGCGGAAGAAGAACGGATGAGCCCGGCGCAGCCCGCAGTCGGTCCGGTTGACCGTCGAGGCGTGGATCCGGATGAGGAGGTCGTGGTCCCCGGGGACGGGCGTGGCGACCTCGACGAGATGCTCGACGCTCGGGGGTCCGTATCTGTCGCACAGGGCTGCTCTCATGGGCACATCTTCCTCTCCGCGCTGGGCGCCGTGGTCGGAACAGTCCGCCCGGCGGCCAAGCACTTCGCCCACGGAGACACTCCGCGAGCCGACGACGCCGAGTCCGGGCTCTCACCTGGGACCCGGTTTGAGTCATCTTGACTCGTACCCTATCAGGTGGTTATGGTCATGTCAACTCTAACTGAGCGGCGGCTCGTGACACCGGAGTGACGCCATCGGCCCGGGTCGGTCACGCCCCGTGCGCGACGACATCAGCGCGAGGTAGCGCTTCAATCACCGCTCGTGACGAGGCTCCGTACCGCCGATCGTTACGGCGTTCGTCTGCACGCCCGGGCGCCGCGGTCGCCAGTTCGCGAGCGCTCCGAGACCTTGGGCCTAGTGACGATGCGGGCGCGGAGCCGATGGATGGCGGAAGGGTGCGACGTGGCGGCGGCCCGAGCGTCGCGAACGGACGCGCGGACCCAGCGCGTCGTTGAGCGACGCGAACTCGACAGATTGGGCCGGCTATCCGGTCCAGACTTCATGGGTCCCACGGCGACGTGCCCTCGGCATGGTCGTTCCCGGGCGGTCCCACTCGAAGGGCGAGTTGTGCGGCGATCGGTCGTGCACGTCACTCGCAGCGTCCCCGCGGGACGTCGGAATCGAGAGGGCGAGATCGACGCAGCTAAGAGAAACGTGAGACTTCGACTCCGTGAATCAAGTGAAGATGCCGATGGTAGATTGCGATAGTCAACGCAGGGGCTCTGAACCTGACTCTCGAAGAGTCGGAGTCACCTGACGCCAACTCATGGGATGAGATGGCCGGCGACCAATCGAGGAGGACAGCGTGCTCGGAGACAAGTCAGAACACTTTGAAGGCAAGGGAACCGACCTCAGCGCACTTCAGTCGCACGTCGAGGAGTACCTCAAGAAGGATGGGTTCACGGTGCAGACGTCGGCACCGAGCGATCAGGGAACGGTCATCCAGGCGACCAAGGGCGGTTTTCTTCGCGCGGCCGTGGCCGCGGATCGTGCGCTCACGATCACGATCACGGGAAGCCCGAGCGACTTCACGGTGCGCTTCGGTATCGGAAAGTGGCTCGAGCACCTGGGAGTGGCGGCGATCGAAACACTGCTCGTGTCCGAACTCTTCCTCGTGATCGACGTGGCCGATTCGCTCTGGAACCTCGAGATCGAGGACAAGCTCATCGCGGACGTCAAGACGTTCGTCGGATAGGCGTCACCACGATCGTCCTCGCCCCCGGGCAGGCTCGTGGGGTCCGGCGCAGCACGGGAACGGCGCCGGTCGACCTTCGCCAGCGGCGTGCCAGAATGGTGCATGGCCATGCGCGAGGAGTGCAAGCACTTCCAGAGCCGAACCTACAACTCGGGCGAGGTGGCGCGGTTCTGCGTACTCGGCAACGCTCCTGATCAGCCGTGGTCGTGCCCGGAGAACTGCGTGACCTACGAGCGGCGCCTGGCCGACGTGGGCTGGGTGCACGGGTCGCTCGTCCAGCCCCCGGTGGAGAAGGCGCCCGAGACGTCGGTACCGGTCGAACTCCGGCGCGACCTGCTGGACCAGGCGCGTGACATCGTCGATGCCGTGGCCCCAGAACTGATCGAGGAGCGCCAGCGTCAGCTGGACGAGCAGGCCCGCCGCAACAAGCGCGGCCGGAGGTTCTGGCGCCGCTAGTCGCCGGAGAAGTTGGGCGCACGCCGCTCGACGAACGCCGACAGCGCCTCGCGCAGGTCGTTGCTCTGCAGGTACAACGTGTTCCAGCGCGCGACGAACTCGAGTCCCTCGTCGACGGAGCGTCCCTCATTGGCGGCGATCACCGCCTTGGTCCCGCGCACCGCGAGGGGCGAGTTGGCCGCGATCTCGTTGGCCAGCTCGTAGGCGGCTTCGAGGACGGCGATCGCGTCGCCGCCGCGCACGTCGTTGACCAGGCCGATCTGCGCGGCGCGACTGGCGTCGATGTCCTTGCCGGTGAAGGCCAGCTCGGCCAGGTGGCCGGCGCTGACGATCTTCGGCAGACGCTGGAGCGTTCCCAGGTCCGCGACGATAGCGACCTTGGCCTCGCGCACCGAGAAGATGGCGTCGCTCGAGCACAGGCGCACGTCGCACGCCGTGATGAGGTCGACGCCGCCGCCGATGCAGTAGCCGTGCACGGCGGCGATGACGGGCATCGGGAGTTCGGCGATCGCCGTCACCGACGCTTGCCAGTCACGGATCCCGGAGTAGCGCGCGGCGTTGGCCGACGCGGGTGACGCGGACTCGCGCGCCGCGATTCCGGCGAACTCCTTGAGGTCCAGGCCGACGCTGAAGTGCGGGCCCCGGGCGGCAACGACGACCACGCGCACGTCGTCGAGTCCTGCGACCTCGCGGGCCGCCAGTCCGAGGTCGCGCCAGAACGCCTTGCCCAGGGCGTTGCGGGCTTCGGGACGATCGAGCCACAGCGTCGCGACGTGTCCCTCGACCTCGAGGGTGAGGACCTCAGATGTGAACACGATTGACCCCCTGACGACCGTGTCAGCCTACGTCGCACCGGCGAAATCGAAGGGCCCGACCGTTACACTTCCATAGCCAACCTCTCTTATGACGTCCTTCGCCGCCTCCGCCGCCACCTTCCTCGCTTCACGGCCCGACGCGGCGACCCGGCAGCTGGCCTGGGACGCGTATCAGGCCCAGGGATTGCCCACCGAGAGTGACGAGGTCTGGCGATACGCCCCGCTGGGTGAACTCTCGCTCGACCGGTTCAGCGTCCCCGTCGAGGCGTCCGCGACGGAGGAGTCGGACTTCGCCCGGGCTCTGGGCGCGCGCGCCGGACTCGTCGTGCGCCTGAGCGACGGATTCATGATCGACGCGGGCACGCCGCCGGAGGGCGTGACGGTCGAGTCCGTGACGACCGGCGGCTCGGTGGCCGGGGTGCCGCTGATCGAGCGCTACTCGGGGGACGCCTTCGGGTTGCTGAACGTCGCGCTCTGCCCGTCGGCGACCGTGATCCGGGTGGACGACGGGGTCACCGTGGCCGAGCCGCTCGTCATCCGCCACGTGGTGGGAGCGACGTCGTGCTTCGCACGCACGGTGGTCGTGCTCGGGCGCGGCGCCAGCGCGACGGTGGTGGAGTACTTCGAGGGCGGCGTCGACGCGTTGGTCGTGCCGCTGAGCGAGTTTCGGGTCGGTCCCAATGCGGGGCTCCATCTCATTACCTACCAGCGCCTCGACCTCAGCGCCTGGCACGTGGCGCGATCGACGGCCTTCCTCGAGCGCGACGCGCGCATGCGCCAGGCGGTGCTGGGCATGGGCAGCCACTACGACCGCTCGCGCAACGACGCCGAGATGCTCGAGGCGGGCAGCGAGAACAAGCTGGGCACGACCTACCTCGGCTCGGGGACCCAGGTACACGACTTCCGCACGCGTCAGTACCACCGCGGAGCGCGCAGCCGCTCGACGCTCCTGTCCAAGGGCGCGGTGGCCGGATCGTCGCGCTCGGTCTACACCGGACTCATCGAGATAGAAAAGGGCGCTAAGCGCACCGACGCGCGCCAGACCAACCACAATCTGCTGCTGTCGCGCACGGCGCACGCCGACAGCGTCCCGAACCTGGACATCCGGGAGAACGACGTCATGTGCGCGCACGCCTCGAGCGTGGGCCCCCTCGACGCCCTGCAGCTGTGGTACCTCGAGTCGCGCGGCGTCGAGCCCGAGGAGGCCGAGCGCCTGATCATCCAGGGCTTCTTCACCGAGATGCTGACCGAGCTGCCCCGGGACCTCGCGCGCCTGGTCGAAGAGGACGTCACGGGGATCCTCGCCCGGGTGAGGTCGACGTGAGCGAGCTCGCGATCGGCGCGCTGGATGATTTCGTCGAGGGCGCGGCGCGGCAGGTGAAGGCGGGGGACCGCACGCTCGTCGTCGTGCGCATCGGCGACGACGTGTACGTGCTCGACGACCGGTGCAGCCACGAGGAGTTCAGCCTGGCCGAGGGCGAGGTGGACGTCGAGACCCGCGAGATCGAGTGCGCCCACCACGGAGCGATGTTCCGCCTCAGCGACGGTGAGCCGACGTCGCTGCCCGCGACGCGTCCCGTGCACCACTACGGCACGCGCGTCGTCGACGGGCGCGTCGTCGTGGAGGTTCCGTGACCTCCACGCTCACGATCAGCGGGCTTCGGGTCGAGGTCGCCGGGACGTTGGTCCTGAAGGGCGTGGACCTCACCATGGTGTCGGGCCAGGTGCACGTGATCATGGGCCCGAACGGGTCGGGCAAGTCGACGCTGGCCCACGCGCTGTCGGGCCACCCGGGATACAAGGTGCTGGAGGGCACGGCCACGATCGATGGCGACGACCTGCTCATTCTGTCGGCGACCGAGCGCGCTCGTCGCGGCCTGCTGGTCGCCCTCCAGCACCCCTTGGAGGTGCCCGGGGTGCGACCCGTGGACCTGCTGCGTGCGGCGGGCGCGGACCCCGACGGACTCGCCGAGCGGATGCGTGATGAGGCCGAGCGCGTGGACCTGCGCCCCGAGGTCCTCGAACGCTTCGTCAACGTCGACCTCTCCGGAGGCGAACGCAAGCGCGCCGAGATGGTCCAAGTGGGGGTGTTGCGCCCGACGTTCGCCGTGCTCGACGAGATCGACTCGGGGCTCGACGTGGACGCGCTGGGCGCCGTCGCGCGCCGGCTGCTGGCCGCGACCACGGAGTGGGGCTGTGGGGTGCTGGCGATCACCCACTTTCGCCGGCTGCTGAACGAGCTGACCCCGGACGTGATCCACGTGATGAGCGGTGGGCGCATCGTGGCGAGCGGGGGACCCGAGCTCGCTGAGACGTTGGAACGCGACGGGTACGAACCGTTCCGCTCCGTCGACGCGTGAACGGGGAGGCGCGGAGACCGTTGGTAAAGTAGTTCGATGCCAAACGGTCGACACAGCGCCCCGCGCGGCCCCGCCAACAACTCCGAGGAGGCCCGCAAGCGCGCCCTGGCCAACGAGGCGCGGCTCAAGGCGCTGGGCGAGGCGGTCGACAAGCACTCGGGGGTCGAGCGTCGCCAGCGCGGCCACCTCGAGCGCCGTGGCCACCGCCGAGCCTGGATCATCAGCGGGGTCGTCGTGGTCGGGCTGGTCGTGGCCCTGCTCGGGGGCGGATACCTCTACGCACAGTGGCGCTTCGACAAGATCCCCAAGATCCACGTCACCGGCATCAGCTATCCCGAGCCCAACCAGCCGTTCAACATCCTGGCCATTGGCTCGGACTCGCGCGCCGGGCTGACGGGCCAGGTGGCCAAGCAGACCGGCGCGTCGAGCGGCTCGGTCTCCGGCCAGCGCAGCGACGTGGTCAAGATCATCCACGTGGACCCTGTCGCGGGGACGATCACGATGCTGTCCATCCCGCGCGACACCGTCGTCACGCTGCTCGCCAACCAGAACCTCTTCGGCAGGTTCAACCGCATCAACGTCAACTACGGGTCCGGGCCGTCGCTGCTGACGCAGACGATCACGGCCAACTTCGGCATCCCCATCAGCCACGTGATCCAGGTCAGCTTCGCGGGCCTCATCAACGCCGCCGACGCCATCCACGGCGTCTACCTGGACTTCCCTTATAAGTCCCGTGACCCCTACTCGGGGCTCAATATCCGCCACCCGGGCTGCCAGCTCGTCAGCGGGTTCCAGGCCCTGGCGGTCGCGCGCAGCCGCCACTTCTACTACTCGCCGCACAACACCGCCTGGCCCAAGGGCAACCCCAGCTACGGCCAGATTGTCAACGCGGGCTGGATCTACGACGGGACCAGCGACTACGGGCGCATCGATCGGCAGAACGCGTTCCTGCGCGCCATGCTGGCGCGCGTCAAGGGTGATCTCTTCAACCCGGTGGCCCTCAACGGGTTCTTCGCAAACATCCCCCAGGGCGTGACCCTCGACAGCACTTTCTCGCTC
>DAIOGY010000042.1:0-9349 GCA_036745005.1 Acidimicrobiales bacterium
CAGGACAAGTCCGAGTCGTTCTTCCTGGCCTTCCTCGTCGGTCTGCACGTGGGGACCGCGGTGGCCCTGGCCGTCTACTACCGCGCCAAGTGGGTCACCTTCTTCACGGGTCTCGGGCGCCAGGTCCGGTCCGTGCCCGAGCGCGGGGTCGGGTCGCTCTGGCGCCTCTCGGACCCCGACGTCGACGCCGACTACCGGCTGCTCGTGCTCCTGGTCGTGGCGACCATCCCGGTGGGCTTGACGGGACTGATCTTCGAGCACAAGTTCCGCGTGCTCTTCGCCAAGCCCCTGGCCGCGGCGATCTTCCTCACGGTCAACGGCGTGATCCTCCTGTTCGGCGAGCGCCTGCGCCGGCATCGGGGCCGTCACGAGGCCGGTCGCCAGCTCGCGACCCTGGGGGTGCGCGCGGCGTTCCTCATCGGCTGCTCGCAGATCCTCGCGCTGTTCGCCGGCATCTCGCGCAGCGGCGCGTCGATGGTGGCTGGGCTGCTCGGGGGCCTCGACCACGAGGACGCCGCCAACTTCTCGTTCCTCCTCGCCACGCCGGTCATCCTGGCGGCGGGACTGCTCAAGATCCCCGACCTGATGGGCTCCTTAGGCGACGGCGTGCGCTACCAGACCCTGGTCGCCACGCTGTGCGCGGGGGTGGCCGCGTACGTCTCGGTGCGCTTCCTGGTCCGTTACTTCACGACCAAGACGCTCACGCCCTTCGGGGTCTACAGCCTCGTGGCGGGTGCCGCCTGCGTCGTGCGCTTCGCCTGAGCGGGCGCGCGGCGCGGCGACGGGCCCGCCACGATCAGGCGAGGTCGAATCGGTCGAGGTCCATCACCTTGGTCCACGCGGCCACGAAGTCGCGCACGAACTTCTCCTGCGCGTCGTCGCACGCGTAGACCTCGGCGATCGCGCGCAGCTGGGAGTTCGAGCCGAAGACGAGGTCGACGCGCGTGGCGGTCCACCTCAGGTCGCCCGTCGCGCGGTCGCGCCCCTCGAACGTCCCGTCGGACGCGGGCTCCCACGTCGTTGCCATGTCGAGCAGGTTCACGAAGTAGTCGTTGGTGAGCGCCCCGGGGCGCTTGGTGAAGACGCCGTGGCCGCTCTGGCGGTGATTGGTGTTGAGCACCCGCATGCCCCCGACCAGGACCGTCATCTCGGGCGCGGTCAGGGTGAGCTTGCGAGCGC
The DNA here is from genome assembly GCA_036745005.1 of Acidimicrobiales bacterium. Classification (GTDB taxonomy): domain Bacteria; phylum Actinomycetota; class Acidimicrobiia; order Acidimicrobiales; family RAAP-2; genus RAAP-2. The sequence goes on from DAIOGY010000042.1 coordinate 1,180, forward strand.
GGTCGAGCAGCAGCTCCTCGGCCGTCGGGCCCCGCACCGCGCCGAGGTAGTTGCGGAAACCGTCCGCGGTCGGCTCGAGGACGCCGAAGGACTCGACGTCGGTCTGCTCGGCTGACGCGTCCGTGCGTCCCGGCGCGAAGGGGACCGCGACGTGGTGTCCGGCGCTCTTCGCGGCCTGCTCGATCGCGACGCCCCCACCCAGCACGATGAGGTCGGCGAGCGAGACCGAGGTCGCCCCTGCGTGGGCGTCGTTGAACACGTCGCGGACCTTCTCGAGGGACTCGAGCACCTTGGCGAGCTCGGCCGGTGAGTTGACCTCCCAGTCCCTCTGGGGAGCGAGTCGGATGCGGGCGCCGTTGGCCCCGCCGCGCTTGTCCGTGCCGCGGAACGTGGACGCCGACGCCCACGCGGTCGTGACCAGCTGGGCGATCGACAGGCCGGAGTCGGCGATGCGGCCCTTGAGCTCCTCGACCTGGGCCGCCCCGATCGGCGCGTGCGTCGCGGCGGGAACGGGGTCCTGCCACAGCTGGGGCTGCGCGGGGACTAGCGCGCCCAGGCCCCGCACGTAGGGGCCCATGTCGCGGTGCGTCAGCTTGTACCACGCCCGGGCGAAGGCGTCGGCGAACTCGTCGGGGTTCTCGTGGAAGCGCTGCGAAATGGGTCCGTACGCGGGGTCGAACCTCAGGGCGAGGTCGGTCGTGAGCATCGTGGGGGCGTGGCGCTTGGCCGGATCGTGGGCGTCGGGCACGGTGCCGGCGGCGGACGGATCCTTGGACGTCCACTGCGACGCGCCGGCCGGGCTCTTGGTCAGCTCCCACTCGTAGCCGAACAGGTTGTCGAAGAAGTTGTTGTCCCACGTCTTCGGGCTCGTGGTCCACGCGCCCTCCAGCCCGCTGGTGATCGCGTCGCCGCCGCGGCCGCTGGCGAAGTTGTTCTTCCATCCCAGACCCTGCTCTTCCAGGCCGGCGCCCTCGGGCTCGCGACCGACGTGCGCGGCGTCGGCGGCGCCGTGGGTCTTGCCGAAGGTGTGGCCGCCGGCGATGAGCGCCACGGTCTCCTCGTCGTTCATCGCCATGCGCCGGAAGGTCTCGCGGATGTCGCGCGCCGCGGCGATCGGATCGGGAGTGCCGTTGGGCCCTTCGGGGTTCACGTAGATGAGGCCCATCTGCACCGCGCCGAGGGGATCGTCCAGCTCGCGGTCCCCCCGGTAGCGCTCGTCGCCGAGCCACGTCTCCTCCGGCCCCCAGTAGACGTCCTCTTCGGGCTCCCAGATGTCCTCACGACCGCCGGCGAAGCCGAAGGTCCGAAACCCCATCGACTCCAGCGCGCAGTTGCCGGCGAAGATCATCAGGTCGGCCCACGAGATCTTGCGGCCGTACTTCTGCTTGATCGCCCACAGCAGGCGGCGCGCCTTGTCGAGGTTCGCGTTGTCGGGCCAGCTGTTGAGGGGCGCGAATCGCTGCGCCCCGGAGCCCGCGCCGCCGCGGCCGTCGCCGATGCGATAGGTGCCGGCGCTGTGCCAGGCCATGCGGATGAAGAGCGGGCCGTAGTGCCCGTAGTCGGCCGGCCACCAGTCCTGTGACGTCGTCATCAGCGCCTCGATGTCCTTCCGGAGCGCGTCGAGGTCGAGGGTCCGGAACTCGGTGGCGTAGTCGAAGTCCGCGTCCATCGGGCTGGCCCCGGTCGAACCCTGGTGCAGGATCCTCAGGTTCAGCTGATTCGGCCACCACCTCTCGTTCGCCTGGCTCTCGGCGAGGTGCGTGTTCGCTCCGCCCGAGGCCGGGCACGTGTCGTCGTTGTCCACGAGGATTCCTTTCGTCGCCCCTTCAATGTAAAGCACGGGCCACGCCGTCCGGGCGGCTCGGCGCGCCGGGCCGGGCATCAGGGGTGCGCGCTCGGTCTCGGGCCTCCGGTGGCGCCGGCGTCAGCTCCGCGTCGGCCCGAGTCGTCGCCAGGCGAGCGACACGTAGCGGTGGAACTGGGCGAGGTCCACCCGCCCGACGCCGGTGTTCGCCTCGAACAGCTCCATCACCACGCTGCCCTGGCGCACGACGGCGAGATCGGTCGTGACGGTCGCCGGCACGGCGTAGATCGAGAGGACTCCATGGAACCCCGCGCTGGCCTCGCCGTACGCGGGCAGCGGCATCCTCGTGACCGAGCCGGTGATCCCCGACGGGTCGGTGTCACCCGGGTGCACGAACCGGCACTGGTCTAGGACCGCGACGATGCGCGCGTACGCCTGCACGGGGTGGCGGTAGCTCGCGAGCGCCTCGCCGATCTCGGGCGGGACGGTCCCCTCGTTGACGTAGAGGGTGTCGACGAGTGACGTCGGCGTCAGACCCTGGGGGGCGAGGACCGTGGCCAGGCAACCGGTGTGCCGGACGGCGTTGGTGAAGCTCTCCGCCTGCCAAGTCGGGGGCATCTGGTTCGCCCCCAGGAGCTGTGACGCGAGCCGCGGCGTTGACGAGTTCGCGATCACCAGCGTCACCGTGACGACGACCGCGATCAGGGCCAACGAGAGTGACGTCACCACGCTCTTTCGGTTCACGGCGCCGGACGCTAACCGGTGCCGGGGCGAGGCACAACCGAATCAAGTTCTGAACTCAGCCGACGTCGACGCTATGGGGGCGATCAACCGCCCGGAGAATCGAGCGGCGACGGGGCCGCGTGTCCGCCGCGCTTCTGCACCCTCGCCCAATCGCACGCGGGCACCTGGGCGCAACAGCAGACCGGGTCCGGACAGAGCTCGAGGCGCACGCCTCCTTCGACGACGCATCCGCACTCGGCGCACGAGAACTGCACGAGCTCAGGTTAGGGGCGTCACTCCGTGAGGACGCGGCGACCGTCGATGGCGCGTCCGAGCGTGAGGTCGTCGGCGTACTCGAGGTCCCCGCCCACGGGGAGACCACTCGCCGGCTGGGAGATCACCAGGCCGGGGGCGCGCAAGAGCCGGCTGAGGTACATCGCCGTGGCGTCGCCTTCGACGTTGGAGTTGAAGCACAGGATCACCTCGCGCACCGGCCCGTTGAGTCGCGCCACGAGCTCTTGGATCTTCAGCCGTTCGGGCGTCACCCCCTCCAGCGGGTTGAGAACGCCGTGCAGGACGTGGTACGTCCCGCGAAACGAGCGCGAACGCTCCACGGCCACGACGTCGGGCGGCGTCTCCACGACGCAGATCACCGTCTGGTCACGACGCTCGTCCGCGCAGATCGGGCAAAGCCCGCCGGCCTCGGCGATGTTGCAGCACCGGTCGCAGAAGGCGAGCTTGGTCTTCATCTCGTCCAGCGACTGGGCCAGGCGGGCCACGTCCTCGGCGGGCTGGCGCATCAGCCAGAAGGCGATGCGCTGCGCCGACTTGGGCCCGACGCCCGGGAACCGTCCCAGCTCGTCGACCACCGATTGGAGCGCGGGCGGATAGCTCACGTGATCTCCTGCGCGCCGGGAAAGAACTCAGTGATGAGATGATCGGCCGCGGACTCGACCACGACGGCGGAGCCTTCGCCCGCGTCCTCGTCGTCGGCCTCACTCGCTTGATGGTCGGACGCCCCGACCCCGCGGGCGCCCGACCCGCCGCGGCGGCTCGCGGCGCCGGACCGACCTGCCGTGTCGACACCGTTCGAGGCGGACACCAGCGACGGGTCCACGATCCACTCGACGTGGAGGTTCACCTTGAACTCGTGGTCGAGGGCCTTCTGGAGCGGGGCGGCGTAGTCCTGGACGCTACGGCGCGCCTCTTCGCTCGGCAGGGCGATCGTGACGCGCCCCGCGGCGTACGCGGTGACCCGGGCGGGACGCAGGAGCATCTGGGCGGCGCGCGACGTCCGCGACACCACGTGGGCGCTGAACCGCTCGGCGACGTCATCGAGGGAGAGGTCGTCGTTACCCGCCGGTGTCTCGACGAGCGGCGCCGGCTCGACATGTTCGGCCGGCACCGGCGCCGGCGCGGGCGGCGCGGACGACGTCGACCCGATCGGACGGAGGATTGGTGCGGGTGGGGGGCTGGGGGTGGACACCGCCGTGGCGCCTCGCTCGAGCCGGCTGAGTCGCTCATCCAACGCTTCGATCGAGTGGTCGAGTTCGGGCCGCACGAGTCGGACCAGCGCGACCTCGACGACCACGATCTTCTCCGGGGCGCTCTTCATGTCACGCATTGACCGACCAAAGGTCTCGAGGATGCGCACGGTTCGCGCGAGCCCCAGGCGCTGACCCCACGCCGTGAGGCGTTCGCGGTCCTGGTCCACGGCGTCGGCGACCTCGGGCGCGACCTGGAGGAGGAAGACCTGACGAACCTCAGCGGCGAAGTTCTCCGCGAGCTGCTCCGGGTCCCACCCCTGGGAGTTCAACTGGGACAGCGCGCACAACGCCGCCACGGCGTCGGCGTCGGCGAGTGCCTCGAGCAGGGCGTCAAAGACGGGTCCGACCTCGCGGGTCGAACCGGTGGCGACTAATTGGTCCAGCGCACTCAGTGCGTCGCGCGCCGAGCCACGACCCAGGCGCACGGCCGCCTCGAGCGTCTCCTCGTCCGCCGCCAGGCCCGCGGCCTCACGCACTTCGTGCAACAGCGAGTTCAGCGTCTCGCCGCTGATCAGGCGGAACTCCAGGTGCTGCGTGCGCGAGCGGATCGTGGGCAGCACCTTGTGGGGGTCGGTCGTCGCCAGCACGAACACCACGTGGCTGGGCGGCTCCTCCAGGGTCTTGAGGAGCGCGGCGGACGCCGCCTTGGACAGCTGGTGCACCTCGTCGAAGATGTAGACCTTCCACCGCCCCGGGGTCTGGTGCCACGCGCCCGCCGTGATCTCGCGGATGTCGTCGACGCCGTTGTTGGACGCCGCGTCGAGTTCGGTCACGTCCAGCGAGGAACCTTGGGTGATCGCCACGCAGCTGGGGCACTGATCGCAGGCGTCCCCGTCGACCGGGTGTTCGCAGTTGAGCGCCTTGGCCAGCACGCGCGCCGCGGTGGTCTTGCCAGTGCCGCGCGGACCCGAGAACAGGTAGGCGTGCACGACCCGGGAGTTCTTGACCGCTCCCTGGAGGGCCCGCACCACGTGGTCCTGGCCGCGCAACTCCGCGAATCGGCCCGGTCGATAACGCCGGTAGAGGGCGGTGACGCCCGCGGTGCCGGTCGCGGGAGTGGGGTCGGTCACTCCCCGATGCTAACGGTGGGATGTTTGACGCCGAGGTCCACAACGATGGTCAGGCGGACCGTGGCACCCGGCTCGATCCGCTGAGAGCTGCTGGCTTCCACCCCTGACTCGGTTCACGGACGGCCGTCGCACGGGACCCGACCACCGCGGTGGACCTCGGCGCGAACAGGCTACCGCGCCGACCAGCGCAGGCGGCTGGGGTAGCCTGGCACGCCATCGCGCAGTTCACCGGCGCGATGGACGCTGGAGGAGTGCGAGAGCGGCCGAATCGGCACGATTGGAAATCGTGTGAGGGGAAACCTTCCGTGGGTTCAAATCCCACCTCCTCCGCCAAGAGGACGATGCACAGGTGTGCACACTTTCCCTCCCCGAAGGCCGGATCAAATGTCTCGGGTTCGTGGCTCGAGTTGGCGGCCCTGCACGGGCGCACTCTCGTCGCCGCAGCGATACTGAGGGAGTGAGATCCTCTTGCACCAGGGACTTCAAGGCCGCCGCCGGCCTGGCCGTCGCGCTCTTCGCGTCCGTCGCAGCCGTCTCGTCCATGGTCGCGACCTCACCAGCGGCCGAGTCGACGACGATCACCACGACGTCGCCCGTGTCGGTGTCATTCCTGCCGTCCGGGGAGGGCTGGACCCTGTCGGGGTACCACTGCACGACGGGGATCTGCATCAAGGTGGCGAGGACCCTGAACGAAGGGCGCTCGTGGACGACACTCCTCCTCCCTTCGCGCCTGCGCGAAGTGGTGAACCACACGGTGTCGAACTATTTCCCCCTCGTTCAGCAGAGCATCTACTTCGCCGACGCCAAGAACGGCTGGATCTACGGATCGGGACAGTCCGGCACGTCCAGCACGGGTGCCTACATCCCACCCGACTCCGAGCTCTGGTCGACCCATGATGGTGGTCGGACCTGGTCGGACCTGAGGGCGAAATCATTGGGAATGAAGTTCAACGTCCTGGCCATCGGTGCGAGCCGGGGAACCGTCTTCGCGGTCGGGTGGCTGACCGGCCAGAGCTTCGGACTCTGGCGGTCATCGGCCGCCACCGACTCGTGGCGACGGCTCCGGACCCCCAGCCTCCTGGCGGCCGCCGGTGGATCGAATATGGAAGGCGCCGTGATCCTGAAGGGCGCGAGTGGCTGGCTGATGGTGGGCAACGACCGAGGCGTCACCGGGAGTGCCCGTCTCACCAGGTCCGGTCAATGGGTCACGTGGAACGCGCCGTGTGACAGCGTCGGAGGTAGTTTCGCGGTCCCCATTGCCACGAGCGCAACGACCCTCGTCGACGTCTGCACGATCGGTGGATATGGCATGTACCTGCCCCCCGGCACTCCTCACTACTTGAAGCTTGAAGCGAACTGGATCTTCGTCTCGCACGACGCGGGTCTGACGTTCGCGCCGACCTCGCGCGTCGTGGCGGGCGGCTCTTCGAAGTGGCTCGACCAGCTCCCCAGCCTTCCAGCGTCTCCCGCGCCAGGCGTCGTCCTCGTGGCCAGGTCGGTCTCGCGTGGATCGCTGCTGAGCGATCATCTCTACCTGACGCGAAACGGCGGCCGGACATGGAGCTCCGTGTACGCTACGCCGTCCCGTTCATACGGCAACGCGGTTCAATACGTGACGTTCGCGTCGTCGAGACTCGGTTGCGCCATTGTCCTGATCTCTCCGACACGGTCGACGCTGATCATCACTACCGACGGTGGACGGACGTGGCACCGCTCCACCGCGTAACCGAACGCTGACTCGGTTCGGGTAGTACCGTCTCGCCATGGCGTCGCACAACGTGCCCGACGTGGGCCTCGCTCGCATGATCGCTCGTCGCGCGGCCCTGAGTCCGCGACGCCGCGCGCTGTCGTTCGAAGGGACGTCCTGGACCTACGCCCAGCTCCTCGACCAGGTCGATCGGTTGGCGGCGTCGCTGCGCGAGGGAGGGATCGGCCCCGGTGACCGCGTCGCGTTCCTCGGGCTCAACCACCCGGTCTTCCTGGTGGCGTTCTTCGCCACCCTGCGCGTGGGCGGCGTCTTCGTGCCCCTCAACTTCCGCCTCACCGGCCCCGAGTTGACGTACATCATCAACGACGCCGGCGTGCACACGCTCGTCGCCGACGACGCCCACACGGCCGTGCTCGACGCGGCGCGCTCCGAGCTCATCTGCCAGCGATTCATCGGCGCGGAGAGCCCGTCGGAGGGCTGGGAGGACGGACCCGCGATCCTGTCCTCGCACGCACCACTGACGGAGCCGGTCGACGTCGTCAATGACGACGTCGCCCTCATCATGTACACCTCGGGGACGACCGGCCGCCCCAAGGGCGCCATGCTGACCCACGGGAACCTCGCGTGGAACAACGTCAACGCGCTGCACGTCATGGAGGTGAGCCCCGACGACGCCAGCCTCGTCGTGGCCCCGCTCTTTCACATCGGCGGCCTGAACGTCACGACGCTGCTGACGTTCCAAACCGGTGGTGAGGTGGTGCTGCTGCGATCCTTCGACCCGGGCGAGGTCCTGTCGGCCATCGAGCGCCACGGCGCGACGAGCATGTTCGGCGTTCCCGCGATGTTCCTCTTCATGAGCCAGCACCCGCGATTCGACGCCACCGACTTCTCGAGCGTCAAGCGCTTCATCGTCGGCGGCGCCCCGGTGCCCGAGCCCCTGCTCAAGGCCTACAGCGGCCGCGGCATCCCGCTCTTCCAGGGGTACGGGCTCACCGAGACCTCACCGTTCGTCACGCTGCTCCTCCCCGAGTTCGCCGAGGCCAAGGTGGGCTCCGCCGGTCGCGAGCCGCTCTACTCCGACGTGGCCGTGCTCGACCCCGACGGCACGCCCTGCGCGCCGGGAGTGCGCGGCGAGGTCTGCGCGCGCGGTCCCAACGTCATGGCCGGCTACTGGAACCAGCCTGAGGCGACGCGTCGGGTCATTGACGACGCCGGGTGGTTCCACACCGGGGACGTCGGCTACCTCGACGAGGACGGCTACCTGTTCCTCCACGACCGCATCAAGGACATGATCGTCTCCGGGGGGGAGAACATCTAC
>DAIOGY010000043.1:0-9273 GCA_036745005.1 Acidimicrobiales bacterium
GTGGACCTGCGCGACTTTCTCGGCCTGACGCGCGTGGACGAGACCACGTGGTCCTTCGTGGCCTCCGAGCGCCTGATCACCCCCGGCCACTTCCTCTACGGCGGCGCCGGACTGGCCGCGGGGCTCGCCGCGCTCGAAGAGGCCAGCGAGCGCGCCACCGTGTGGGGCAGCGCCCAGTATCTGGCGCACGCGCCCAAGAACGCCACGGTGACATTGACCACCGAGCTCGCGGCCGTCGGGCACCGCGTGACCCAGGCGCGGTGCGTGGCCCTGGTCGAGGGCCGTGAGATCTTGACCGTCAACGCTGCTCTCGGGAGAGGGGAACTGACGTCACCCGTGGCGTGGACCACGATGCTCGACGTGCCCCGCCCGCTCGACTGCCCGCCGCGTCACCTCCCCCAGGCCCTGGGCGCCAACTTCTTCGCGCACGTCGAAAGCCGGACCGCCCTGGGACGCACCCTGGACGAGCTGGACGGCACGCCGGGTTCGCCGGTTTCCGCGCTGTGGGTGCGGATCCCCGGACACCTCGAGCCGTCCGCGGCCACCTTGGCGCTCTTCGGCGATTACGTCTCGGGCGGGGCGATCGAGCCCATGGGCCGGCGCACGATGGGTCGCAGTCTCGACAACACGCTGCGCGTCGCATCCCTGGAACGGACCGAGTGGGTGCTCATCGAGATCCACATGCACGCGTTGCGCGACGGCATGGGACAGGGCACGGCCTTCCTCTGGAGTGAGAACGGAACGCTCCTCGCGACGGCGAGCCAGTCATTCGCCGCGCGATACTTTGACGATCTCGTCCCGTAGAGGGATTTCGACACTGGTGTAGATTGGTTCCCCTGCGGGGCTATAGCTCAGTCGGTTAGAGCGCGTCACTGATAATGACGAGGTCGTAAGTTCGATTCTTACTAGCCCCACCACGAGGGATGCGGTTAGAGAGGTTCGAACCGTTGGGATGAACGGTTGGACAAATGGAACCCCAGCGACTGACCCCCCGGGGACTCAACTGTCGGGCGTCACCGCATCCAATCGGCGCCGAACCTCGGCCGTGTTCACGCCGAGGGCGCTCAGTAGCGCCGCCGCGGGATCGGGTGGTTGGAGGGCGAGGATCAGGGTCAGCACCTGCTGGGCCGTGAAATAGAGCCTCCGACGGTTGGGCTTCGACGCCTCCTCAAGTACTTTCTTTGCCGCGGGCGCCATGCGAAGGCGATCCTTTTGCGCGACGTCTCTCAGCCTCGGCTTCTTCGGCACGGCGCGCATCGCCAGCGGCGCAGCATCGGCGCCAGATCCCAGGCCCAGGGCGGCCAGGGCTTCGTGATCGAGCGAATCGAGAGCCTGGCGAGCTTGCTGCAGGCTCACGCCCAGTACGACTTCGATCGAGGGATCCTCGAACAAGGCGAGCAAGATGTGATCGGTGCCAACTCGGCGATCACCCCGGCGACGAGCCTCCTCGCTGGCCTGCAGATAGATGGCCCAGACGTGAAGCGACCCTGGCGCAATGGGCTCGGTGGTCACGATGACTCCTTGCAGTATTTGGTGTGCGCGGATTGGCGGGTGACGCCCAAAGCGTCTCCGATCTGCTGCCACGACCAGCCTTTGTCCCGGGCCGCCGCGACCTGGCTCGCTTCGACCCTCTCAGCCAGGCGACGCAGCGCCAACGAGGCGCGAAGCCCGATCGCCGGGTCATCCGACGAGAGATTCACTCCGAGTCTTTCGATATCCATGTCTGTCAGTATAGACTGACATCCTTGGTGTGTCAACCTAAACTGACAGTGGATCGCCACGTCGAAGTGCCCGGTGACGCCACGTCCACTTGTTGGTGAGCACTTTCATTTAGCTTGGTGATGGATGTGAGTTTTCGTCCTTCCTCGGCTCCAGACGCCTTTGAATTGCAGGGCCTTCCATCCATCCGAACGCCCCACCACGAGGAGCGCCCACGAATGATTCACGACCGTTGGTGGGAATCCGTGTCGTGGCTCGCGTTGAGTTCAGAGGCCACTCCGGGCAACCGCCGCCCGTCGACGCATCACGACAGACGGGCCTCACCGCTTCGGTGGAACGCCGCGGGCGCTGGCGTGGTCTACTCCACGCTGCGTCTCTGGGCCGCGGAGCTGCTCGCGGAGAGCGCCACGGACGTCGGACGGGCTTCGTGGCGCGACGATCTCATGGGACGACTTCGAGGGTCCTCCGATGGCCCCCCGCGTGTTCCAGGTCGTGAACTCCGGCTCGAGCCCCGACTATCCCGAGGCCGATCCGCCTCCCTCGAGCAGTGAACTCAAGTAATCCTCCACGTTGTCGAAGCTCGCCTCGTGGCCGTCGAACTTGGTCATGTGGTCGCGGCCAGCCTTGTCGCGGAACGCCAACCTGTACGTCAGCGTCGTGACTCCGCCAGCCTCGAGCAGGTCCATCGTCTCGACGGCCTCCGCGTCCGGCCAGCCCTCGAACAGCCATGTCTGGACGGTTCGGGTCGGAGGTTCGATCTCCAAGTAGGTTCCGCGAAACGAGCACTCGGTTCCGTCGTCGGTCACGAACACGTAGTGGTAGTTCCCACCAACGCGCAGGTCGATCGAGCACACCGTCACCTCCTCCCCGAATGGGGCGAACGTCATCCTCACGTGCTCCGGCTTCGTGAACACGTCGAAGACGAGTGCTATCGGAGCGTCGAACTTTCGGGTCGTGACGATCTCGAGATCGTTGGGAAACTCATAGACCGCCGATCCATGCCGATTGCGGGTCATCTCAACTCTCCTTCTCGTTGAAGCCCCTTGAGGTAGTCATCCGTCCGATCCAGCCGGTCATGCAACGCCTGCTCGTACTTGGCCAACCACTCGCGCATGGGACCGAGGCGCGTGGGCTCCAGGCGGTACAGCCGTCGACGCCCCTCCGCCCGGCACTTGACGAGGCCGACGTCGCTGAGGACGCGCAGATGTTTCGAGACCTGCGGCTGGGAGATCGATAGCTCGTCGACGATCGCCCCGACCGGCTTTTCTCCCTCCCGCAGCGCGTCGAGGATCTCGCGGCGATGAGTCTCGGCGATCGCGTTGAAGACGTCGGACGTGGTGGCGGCTCGTGCCATGTGACTATCATATTCCGATAGCGGCATACGTCAAGAGGCAGCGGCCCCGGATCGGGCTGTTGGCGGAGCCGATCATCAAGATTGCAAGCGTTTCGGCACGACACGCTCCGGGCTACGCGCACCCGAGCTCGAGTGGCGGACGCCGCCGCGGGCACGGTGATGGCCACCCCGGGGCGGTCCGCGCACCGGATCATCGCGTCAAGGACTGCCCACGACTGAGAAGTCGCTATAGTTAACGATTATGTTAAATGTCATGCCGGAGCAGACGAGCGACGGCCTCGACCTGCTTTTCGGTGCGCTCGCCGACGCCACCCGCCGGGGCATCATCGAGCACCTCACCGTCGGCGAGGCGACGGTGACCGAGCTCGCAGCACCGTTCTCCATCAGCCTCCCCGCGATCTCCCGGCACCTCAAGGTGCTCGAGCGCGCGTCGATCATCACGCGCAGCCAACATGGCAGGTGGCGAAGCGCGCGACTCTCCCCGGAGGCGCTCGCCAGTGCGGCCACGTGGCTCTCGTGGCACGAGCGACTCTGGGCCGAGAGATTCGACCGGCTCGACGGCCACCTCGTTCGGCTGACCCCAGAACCTCCGACGCCGCTGAGCGCAGTCGAGGCCGTCCCGGACCAGGAACCCCGAACAGTGAGGTAGGCCATGACCACGACAACCCCACAGCTCGCGCTCACGCGCATCGTCAACGCGCCGCGCACGCGCGTGTACCAAGCGTTCACAGTCCCGGAATACTTCGCGGCGTGGTGGGGCCCGATCGGCAACTCACTGGACGAGGTCGAGTTCGACGTGCGCCCCGGCGGCTACCTGCGGTGGACGGAGGTCTTTCCGGACGAACCCGGTGTGTGGACCCACGGCCGCATCGATCTCACGGACGTCAACGACGGCGAACTGCTCGATGGCATCATGCGCATCACCGGCGAGCTACCGGGGGGCTTCGAGCCGTTCGAGACGAGAATGCGAGTCGAGTTCTACGACGAGGGCGACCGCCGGACACGCCTCGAGGTTCGCCAGTGGCTCCCAGATAACTACGTGTCACCCAGTGAGGGGGGCTGGTCCGAGGCGTTCTCCAAGCTCGACGTCATGCTCGCGCCCTGAGAGCGGTCGCCACGACGCGACGACCGCGAAAGCGAGCAACTCGTGACCACGTCACCACTGTCGTTGCCGCAGAGATCTGGCGGTTCGGGAAGTCGCCGGAGATGGCCCGGCGATGCGCGGTGCTACATTCCGATTCGTCGGGGTTGATCGCCGTACCTCAGACACGTGACAGGGGGTGTCGTGGAAGACGCGGATGGACCTGAATCGAACGCGCCCGAGGACTCGGGGACGGAGTGGTGGCAGTCGGCCGCCCAGGCGATGGACCTCGCCAACCCGAGTGCCGTCAGCGCGGAGCGACGACCAGATCGGCGACGTCGAGTCGTCGTGGCCACGGCGAGCGCGGTGGTGGTCGTTGCCGTGATCACCGGAGCGGTGATCGGCTTGAGCGGACCGGGCTCGAAGGACGCCGCCGCGTTCGTCGCGACTGGCGCCAAGGACACCCTGTCGCAGCACACCGCGGATCTGGTGATCAGCGGTTCCCTTTCGGTCGGCAGTCAGAGCATCGGCATCGGTGGAAGCGGCGTGGCCGACCTGTCGTCGGGCCTGGTGGACATGAATCTGTCGACGACCGTTGAGGGCCAGACGTTCCAGGAGCAGGAGCTCTTCGCCAACCCGGCGATCTATTTCTCGATCACCCTGGGCGGGAAGAATTCAGTCTCGACGTTGTTCCCGGGCAAGCAGTGGGTTCAGCTGCCATTCAGTGTTCCCGCCGGGCAGAGCGCGGGCCTGGGTGCATCGAATCCGCTGACGCAGCTCCAGATGCTCGCCCAGCAGGGCAATGTCGTCACGGCACTTGGTGCGTCAACGATCAGCGGCGAGGCCGTCAACGGCTACAAGGTCGTCATCACCCGCCAGGCGATGCTCAACGCATCCAAGCGCCTGTTGGCCTCGGGCAGCCTGGGCTCGGTTGAGAAGCAAGCGATCCTCAAGGCGTCCTCTGAGATGACCCCTCCGGTGGTGTCGGTGTGGTTTGGTGCGGACAACCTGCTCCGACGTGAGTTGGTCTCGCTCGACCTCGCGACGGGCGGCGTCACGACCTCGGGATCCGTGGTCATGGACTTCGTCAACTATGGCGCGCCCGTGTCCGTTGTCGTGCCGGCGGCGAGCAGCGTGGTCAGCTACAACGCCTTCCTGGCCGCCGCGCAGGCCGCCAACGGATGAGTCCCGGCCTATCCAACTCCTGAGGATCTCGAGGACGGCCTCGATGCCGCGATGTCCCCGTTCAGAGGCGCGAAGGCGAGTCGGTGGCGGGCGCTCCCGCCTCGTGCGACCCGCGGTGTCGGCACGGGCCCTCGGCGTGGCGACGATCCTCGTGGTTGGCTGGCTCACGACGACGCCCCCGTCCACGGCGCGGGCGTCGAGCGATCCGATCTCACCGCTCTTGGTGGCTCGAGTCCCCAACAGCTCCACGATCTTCGTCGTGGGGTCGCCCACGTGCTCGCGGCCCTTGTGCCTGGGCCTGTATCGCACGTCCGTCACGGCCACCGGCTTCGCGCAGGTCGCCCTGCCGCCCGTGACGTCCTCGTCGGGCAGTCTCACCGGAACCCTCGAACACCTGGTGTTCGCCAACGCGCGGATCGGCTTCGCCGTCATGGGGTCGAGCAGGGCCACCACGCTCTACGCGACCTTCGATGGCGCTCGCACGTGGCACCGACGCGACGTCACGGTGTCCGGCGTCATCGAGTCGGTCGCCGCGACACCGTCAGCTCTCTACCTGGAGGTCGCCAACTGCGCGGTCACTGTCCCCTACTGCCAGAACTTCCGTGTCGCGCGCTCGAACCTTTCGGCGGTCCACTGGACGAGCACGCCCATCCCCCAGAGTCGGACCAGCGCCGAAGGGAGCTTCTTCGGGCCCCTCGCGGCGCTGGGCCTCGACGTCTGGGTCACCGAGACGGGGTCGCGCGCGTACGTGGCCCAGTCGCGCGACTCGGGCCGGACCTTCAAGCTCACGGCGTCGCCCGAGCTGCTCAGCGTGGCCGGCTGCGGCCTGACCGCGACGTCGTCGACGACGCTGTGGGCCCAGTGTCCGACCGGGATGATGGAGGGATTCTGGTTCTCGGGCAGCGACGGACGATCGTGGACCTACCTCTCGCTGCGCGTGGCGGGAACGGCGGGCAGTTACTTCGACCCGGTCTCGCCGTCGCTCGCGTTCCTGACGCGCGGCGAGCCGTCCAACGTGCTGGTTCGCATCACCAACTCCGCGCACACGATCACGACCGTCGGCTCACTCGGCTGTCCCAACCTGCTCGCGCTGACCTTCGTCGACCTCGATCACGGTCTCGCCGTGTGCGCCGTGAGTTCCGTGACCTACCTCGAGACGACCGCCACCGGCGGCGCGACGTGGCAGCGCGCCACGATCACGCCGTCGTGAACCCTCGTCAGCCGAGCTTGCCCGGCGACAGCAGCCGGCTCCTGGTGCTCACCTTGAGCGTGCACACCGAGATGGACATCTTGACGTAGGTGCTCTTCACGAACGGTGACAGGGACACCAACACCCCGGACGCGTTCTTCGCCTTGCACTGGGCGGGCGTGTAGTTGCCGGACTCGGTGACCGCGTAGCCCACGCTCACCGACTTGCCCGTCGTGAGGTGGTGGATTGCGGGCATCTCACCCATGGAGGCGTTCCCCGCCGCCGGCCCGACCGGCGCGTGCGTCGCGCCCGCGACCGGCTGGATGTGGGGCACGCCCCAGATCGAGCACGTGCCCCCGGTGTTCGTGAAGATGATCGGGTAGTAGATGGTGCCGGCCGCTCCCTGCGAGTGGCCGCGCGTCACGGTGATCTGCGCGGGCCGGCACGATGGAACGGTGGTCGCTGACGCGACCGTCCCGACACCCCCGAGGACCACACCACCGATGACGGCGGCGGCGGCGGTCAACGACTTCACTGCTCTCATATCGACATCCTTACCTTTAGCCTCGACCTGTCCGCCCAGCCACAACACTTACACACGCCGTCGTCCAACCGGCCGCGCGTGCTGGTGCGTTAGCGTCGGGACGTTGAAACGAGGACTCCCGTGGCTATCGACCGCCCCGCGATGACCGGCCAGGAGAGAGCGAGCCGCCGTTCTTCCTCCTCGTCGGGTCACGGGAGCGTCGATCTGATGATGGTGAGCACCGAGGACGTCGCCGTCGCGCTCGAACAGGGCGACGGCGCGACGCGCGAACCGCTGGGCCGACCCGATCGGGCTCGAGCCGCCGGGCACCGGCACCGCGCCGGGGCGTGATGGACGTCGCGCGGCGCGTCGAGGTGGCCACGCGGCTTCGCGCGCTGGGCCACGAGTTCGTGTCGCGCGATCTCTCCGACGAGCAGCTGGCGACGATGCGGGCGGCGGTCGACGACCTCCTGCTCATCGCCGCGTCGGCCCCGCTGCGCGAGCGCCGCGTGCCGCGCGCGTCCGTCGAGGCGTTCACGACGCCCACGGTGGGTGAGGGTCGCGACGTCCAGCACCACATCTTCGCCGACTCCATGGTCTCGGGACTGGCCAACCCCATGGGCCTGGGCGCCGAGCTGTGGCGCGACGGCGACGCCGCCGTGATGCAGGTGACGCTCGGGTCGGCCTTCGAGGGCGCGCCCGGGCGCTCGCACGGCGGGGCCGTGGCGGCGCTCATCGACGAGACGATGGGCCTGGTCATGGGGATGCAGGGCGTGCTGGCCTTCACCGCCACGCTGGACCTAGTCTTCACCGCGCCGACCCCGATCGACGAGCCGGTCGTCGCACGGGCCTGGATCGACGAGCGCCGCGGCCGCAAGCTGCGCCTGCGCGCCACGGTGACCTCGGGCGACGTCCTCGTCGCGGAGGCGACGGCGCTGTTCATCACGGTGGATCCGGCGACCTTCCTCGAGGCCGCCACCGAGGGCTGATGGGACCACGCTGGACCACGCGACGGTTCCGCGCGAGCAAGGTGCCCGACGTCGACGCCACGTTCTGGACGGCCAAGCTGCTCTCGACGGCGATGGGCGAGTCCACCTCGGACTATCTCGTGCACCGCTTCAATCCCGAGCTCGCCGTCCTGTCCGTGGCGGTGGTGTTCGTGGTGGTGCTGGCCAACCAGCTCTACGCCCCGCGCTACCTGGTGGGCGCCTACTGGGCGGCGGTCGTCCTGGTGGGGGTGTTCGGCACGATGTGCGCCGACGTCGCGCACGTGGCGTTCCACGTCCCCTACGTCGTGTCGGCGGGGTCCTTCGCGTTGATCCTGGCCGCCGTCTTCGTAAGTTGGTACCGCACGGAGGGGACGCTCTCGATCCACTCGGTGGTCACCGCGCGCCGCGAGCTGTTCTACTGGGCCGCGGTCGTGACGACGTTCGCGCTCGGCACGGCCGTGGGCGACCTGACCGCCTACACCCTGGGACTGGGTTACCTGCGATCCTTCGCCCTCTTCGTGGGCGCGATCCTGGTGCCGGCGCTGGCCTTCTCGCTCTGGCGCCTCAACGCGGTCGCCTGCTTCTGGGCCGCCTACGTGCTCACCCGCCCGGTGGGCGCCTCGATCGCCGACTACCTCGGCAAGGCCAAGGACGTGGGCGGGCTCAACCTCGGCGCGGGCAAGGTCGCCCTCGTGCTCACCGGGGCGATCGTCGCGGTCGTGGCCCCGCGCGCGCTGCGCGTCGCCCGGTCACGGCGCACCTGAGCCCCGGTACCATCTGCGCCATGCCCGCCGTCACCGTTGACAATCCGCTGGAACTGCCCAAAGTCGTCGCCCCGCTCGACACCGACCACGCCCGGCGCGTGACGTCGGTCACGACCGCGCCGCGGGGCCTCGAGGGCGAGGGTTTCCCCGTGCGTCGCGCGTTCGCGGGCGTGGACCTCGCCGACCTCGACCCGTTCGTCCACATGGACCAGATGGGCGAGGTCGACTACGGGCCGGGCGAACCGAAGGGAACGCCGTGGCACCCGCACCGGGGCTTCGAGACCGTCACCTACATGATGGAGGGGACGTTCCTGCACCAGGACTCCATCGGTGGTGGTGGCGTCATCCAAAACGGCGCCACCCAGTGGATGACCGCGGGGTCGGGGATCTTGCACATCGAGCGCCCGCCCGACGCCCTCATCGACTCGGGGGGACTGTTGCACGGGATCCAGCTCTGGGTCACCCTGCC